>JAIBBY010000004.1 GCA_019694455.1 Pirellulales bacterium | reverse complement strand
TGGGCGATGAGGGACTCGAACCCCCGACATCCACGGTGTAAGCGTGGCGCTCTAACCAACTGAGCTAATCGCCCGTATGTCCGCCCTGGCGGCGGGCTTCAACTATAACCGCCCGCTGGCCGCGTCACTATCCGCAACGCTTGATCTCGTCCCACAGCGCGGGCGAGATATCGTGCGGCGCCAGCGCGACCAGCCGCTTCAGAGCGTCGTCGAGCGAAACACCAAGCGTTTGCGACCAGGCCGCGGCCACGATCGCCGGGGCACGGCTCACGCCGCCGCTACAGGCCACTAGCGTGGGGGCGTCCACCTCGATCAAATTGCGCAGCGTGCCCACCGCCGCTCGCACCACTTCGGGGCGATTGCCGACCCCATCGATTAAGGGGAATCGACAATACACAATATCGCGAGGATACCCCACCGGGGGATCTTCCATTGCCAGATGGAGCACGGCCATGATCCCCAGGTCGACCACGCGGCGCACGTCGCGCGCGTCGGCGGCGTTGCCGATCCAAAGCCCCGGCGCCACGGCTTTCATTTCAGGATCCTCCTCCCATCGATTGGCTTGATCTGCTATGAGTGTGCCATGAGATTCAGCCGCCACAAGGAGGCCAAGTGACTCTCGCGTTGCTCATTGTGCTCGTCGCGGCCCATTTGACCGCCGTCGGACTGGCGACCTTTGGTCCGCTGTACTGCATCTGGCTGGAATGGCGCGGTCGTCACGAACCGGAGGCGGGGCTGCTGGGCCGCACGCTTGCTGCGCACTGTATCTTTGCCCTGGTGCTGGGAGGCGTGCTCGGAGCGGCACAGCTCGCTCTATTATACGCAAGCGGCAACGGCAGTTATTGGAACGCTCTGGCCACCATCAAACCAAGCCGCTGGTGGTTCTCGGGGGTCGAATACTTCTTTTCGATCGCCTGTTACACCGTGTATTGGGCGGCCTGGAATCGCTGGGCCGGCCGGCGCTGGTTGCACCGCCTGGTGGCGCTCATTGGCAGCACCAATCTCGCCTACCATTTTCCGGCGCTGTTTGTCGTGGTTGGCCTGGTGAGCCATCGACCGGCGCTATGGGAAAGCCGCGTTTCCGTTCCCCAGGTGCTGCTGGAACAGCACACCCTGGCGCGGGTGGGACACTTTCTGATCGCCGCCGTGATCTTTAGCGCCGTCTATTTGATTTGGCTGGCGCTGCGCGACAATTCGGTCAGCGACTCGCGCCGCAAGCTTACGACTTTGCCAGCTTGGCTCGGGCTGGCGGCCACGCTGACGCAGTTTCCGCTTGGCATGTGGATCATCATGCAGCTTCCCCCAGAACAACGGCCGTTGCTGCTTGGCGGCAATCTCTGGGCGACCAGCGCGCTGGGTTTGGCGGTCATGCTTAGCGTGCTGCTCATGCATCAACTAGCCGCGATCGCGCTGGGTGACACCGATCGCTCAGCGGCCCGCAAGGCGATGGCGCTTGTGCTGTGGGTCTTTCTCGCCATGGCCGCTACGCGGCATTTGCTGCAGCCGGCCACGTTTAGCGATACCGGAGCTACGGCCCATCAGACTCGCGGCGAGTGAAAATCGCGCCCGCGTCGCACCGCCACTTGCACCAGCACCAGGGCGCCAGCCATCAAGATCGCCGCGGACCAATACGGCAACATCGGCCCCGAGTAAAAGAGTCGTATGCCGATCAGCGGTCCAAGGATGCGCGCCAGAGAACTCATACTCTGATTCAATCCCAAAATGCCGCCCTGCTTGGCGGGGTCGCTGCGGCGCGAAATCAGCGAATTGAGCGCCGTCGGCAGAAACGCGAAGCCGGTGACTTCGATGAATAGCGCCGCCAACAGCAGGTGCAAACTGCCGACCTTGCTGGCCATCGGCACCAGCAGATAACCGACGATCATGGTCACACCACCGACCAGCGCCATCGTTCCTTCGGGCACGCGGCCTGCCACGCGCCGCACTAACACGCCTTGCGCAATGCTCAGCACCAGACCAATAAAGGTGTAAACCAGCAGTATCTGCATGGGGTCGAACTCGAAATGCCCCGCCGGCACGGCCAGCAACAGCGACATAGTGGACTCGAGATTGGCGAACGAGAGCACGGTGACCGTCGCCGCGACGAGCAGCAGCGGCATGGACGGAATCGCCACGGCGGCGCGCAACGAGTCGAGGCTCAAAATCGACCGCCCCGCGTGCTCGCTGTTGGGACTTAGCGACTCGGGAAGGTAAAAGATGGCCATGCCCAGCGCCACGGCTGACAGGCTGGCCGCCAGATAGCCTGGCCAGGGGCTGGCCTCGGCCGCATGCGTTGTGCCTTCAATACGGCTGGTGGCCTCGGTGGCGGTATCGGCATGCGCGGACGCGGCGGGGACTGTTGGCGCGCTGTCGAACAGCGCCACAGCCGCGATCAAAGGACCAAAGGTGAACCCCATGCCAAAGGCGGCGCCAATTAGCGCCATCCCGCGTGCCCGGTTGGCGATGGTGGTGACATCGGCGATATACGCCTGCGCCGTGGAGATGGTGGCCCCGCAGATACCGGCGCCAATGCGAGAAACGAACAGTAGGGTCAGGCTTCGCATTGAACTGGCGACACCGAACAACGCGTAGAACACCACCGATCCGGCCAGGCCCAACACCAAAATGGGGCGTCGGCCCACGCGGTCCGACACTCTTCCCCAGATCGGGGCGAACAGAAACTGCATGGCCGAAAACGACGCCATCAGTGCGCCAATCACCCAGCCGGTTTGATCGTCGGTGAAGAGCCGAGCATAAACCGGCAGCAGCGGAATCACCATCCCAAAGCCGAGTAAATCGATGAAGACCGTAAGAAATATAACCAGTAGCGCTCTTTTGTTGGCTGCGGGCTGCATCTCAATTTTGCGCCTGGGAAAAGATGAAATCAGGATGGTCCGTAGCTTAATGGCGGTATTCGCCACTGGCTAGCGGCGCTACTCGCCCGCGCCCCATGTGCTGGCGTATGATGCGTGACATGACCAGCGCCACAGCCGAAGATCGCTCCCGACTGCTGCAACTCGATCGCGAGGGTTTACAGGCCCATCAACTCGCGCGATGCAAACAGCTTCTCGAGCAAATCTTGCCGCACAATCAGTTCTATCGTGAGAAGTTCGCCGATCTGCGACTCCCCAGCATGTCGCTCGACGAACTGGGCAAGCTGCCGTTCACCTACAAAGAAGAGTTGATGGCCGCTCGACGCTCGGGCCAACTCAGCCGCAATCAGACATTTCCCACCGAACGCTACGTGCGCCTGCACCAAACCTCTGGCACGCGCGGTCGGCCGATGCTGGTGGTCGACACTGCCGAAGACTGGCGCTGGTGGATGCACTGCTGGCAGTTTGTGCTCGACGCAGTTGGCATTGAGCCAGCACACTGTGTGTTCATGGCTTTCTCATTCGGCCCCTTCGTCGGCTTTTGGAGCGCGCACGACTCCTGTGTCGAGCGCGGCTGTCTGGTGGTGCCCGGCGGCGGGCTCTCGACACTCGGGCGTCTGGAGTTATTGCGCGCCGCTGGCGGACAAATCCTCTTTTGCACGCCGAGCTATGCCTTGCACATGGCCGAATCAGGAGCGACCCATCAATTGGATGTCGCCTCGCTGGGAGTGCAAACCATCGTGCTGGCGGGCGAGCCGGGGGGCTCCATTCCCTCCACGCGCGAACGAATCGCAGCCGCCTGGCAGGCGCAAGTCTTCGATCATGCCGGCGCCTCCGAGATTGGCCCCTGGGGCTATGGCGATCCCGACGGCAATGGCCTCTATATCAACGAGAGCGAGTTTCTGCCCGAGTTCCTCTCCGTCGCGCACGGCACGCCGGCCGAGGAGGGGGAACTGTCCGAATTGGTGCTCACCGCGCTCGGCCGCGTGGGCTGCCCCATCATTCGCTATCGCACGGGCGACCTGGTGCGGCCGCGGTGGAGTAAATCGGGACGCGGGTTTGTGTTTCTCGACGGCGGAATTCTCGGCCGCGCCGACGACATGTTGGTCATTCGCGGAGTCAACATCTTTCCCAGCGCCATCGAACACATCGTGCGCAGCTTCCCGGAAATCGTCGAGTATCGAGTCTGCGCCCGCAAACAGGGCGCGATGGACTTTCTGTATTTGGAAATCGAAGATCGGCTGGCGCAGCCGCAGCGCGTTCTCGAAGAGCTGCGCACGCGACTGGGGCTGAAGGTGGAGGTGAAACTGGCCGCGATTGGCTCCCTGCCGCGCTTTGAGGGGAAGGGGCGCCGTTTTATCGACGAACGCGGCAAGGGGTGACATGACACGCGCGCACTCTGGCCCGTTCGAAGCGACTGAATTCCGCGACGCCTCCGCCGCTGAAGTTCGCGCGGCCATTCGCGCTGGTCAGTGGTCTGGCCCGACAGCGGGACTGGGGCGCGGCTATGCGCAGGCAAATCTTGTTGTCCTACCAGCGGATTACGCGGACGATTTTGAACGCTTCTGCCAACAAAATCCGCGGCCCTGTCCCTTGCTGCTGCGCACCTCGCCTGGTGATCCCGTGCCACATGGACTTGCCGCAGATGCCGATTTGCGGACCGATGTGCCAAAGTATCGCGTCTTTCGAGAAGGCATCGCTGATTCCTTGCAACCCAGCGATATAGCCAGTCTGTGGTGCGACGATCTGGTGAGCTTCTTGATCGGTTGCTCGTTCACGTTCGAGTCGGCGCTCGTCGCCGCCGGCCTGCCGGTGCGGCATATCGATCAAGGGCGCAACGTGCCGATGTATCGCACTCGCATTGCCTGCGCCAGTGCCGGACCGTTCGCCGGTCCACTTGTGGTCAGCATGCGTCCTTATCCCGCGGAGCAGATCGCCGACGTTATCCGCATCACAGCGGAGTTTCCCACCATGCACGGCGCGCCGATTCATATTGGCGATCCCGCCGCCTTGGGCGTCGATGATCTCAGCCGGCCCGATTTTGGCGATGCGGTCACGATTGACGAGTGCGAGTTGCCGGTCTTTTGGGCCTGCGGCGTTACGCCGCAATTGGCCTTGGCGGCTGCTCGGCCACCGATCTGCATCACCCACAGTCCTGGCTGCATGTTCATCACCGATCGAACCGACGCCTCGTTTCGACAACCTACCCGGGAGAACGCTGAGTGACCCTCAATCGCCTCGACGTGCCGCAGTTGCGCCAGCAATTTCCGGCGCTGCAAACGCAATGCGGCGAGCGCCCCGCTGTGTTCTTCGATGGCCCCGCCGGCAGCCAGGTTCCGCAGGCCGTGGCCGATGCCGTGTCGCGCTACCTATTGCACACGAACGCCAACCACGGCGGCGTGTTCGCCACCAGCCGCCAAAGCGATGCGATGCTCGCGCAAGCGCATCATGCGGCGGCCGACTTCGTGGGCGCCGCCGACCCAGGCGAAGTCGTCGTTGGCGCCAACATGACCAGCCTTACCTTCGCGCTGTCGCGCGCTCTGGCGCGGACTTGGCGATCGGGAGACGAAGTGGTCGTCACACGCCTCGATCACGACGCCAACGTCACTCCGTGGGTGTTGGCTGCGCGTGACGCCGGCGCGATCGTGCGGCATGTCGCCATAACGGACGATTGCACGCTCGACATGGACGATCTGCGCAGGCAACTCTCTCCCCGGACGCGACTGGTGGCGGTCGGCTGCGCGTCGAACGCGGTCGGCACAATTAACCCGGTGGGCGAAATATCGCAATTGGCGCACGCGGTCGGCGCGCTGGTGTTCCTGGACGCGGTACATTATGCCCCGCACGCCTTGCCCGACATCGCCGCGTGGAACTGCGATTTCCTGGCCTGTTCGGCGTACAAATTCTTTGGCCCACACCTCGGCATCCTTTGGGGACGGCGCTCGCTATTGGAAGCGTTGCCGGCCTACAAAGTGCGGCCCGCGGCCGAATCTCTGCCCGATCGCTGGATGACGGGCACGCAAAGCCACGAGGCGATCGCGGGCACGCTGGCCGCGATTGACTACTTGCAATCACTGTCGCAGTCACCTGCGCATACGCCGCGCCGCGAGGCGCTAGCTCGATCGTATGAACTGATCGCCGTCCACGAGCGCGGACTGCTTATGCAACTATTGGATGGATTGGATACCCTGCCGAGCGTGAAAGTCTGGGGGATCACGGATCGAAAGCGTTTGCACGAGCGCGTGCCGACGATCTCCATCTCGCATCGCCGCCTCAAGCCGCGCGAAGTGGCGTTGGCGTTGGCTGAGCACGGCATATTTGTCTGGCATGGCAACTTTTACGCGCTGCCATTGACCGAAGCGCTGGGCTTGGAGCCCGACGGACTCGTGCGCATTGGCCTGTTGCACTACAACACGCCCGAAGAGGTCGATCGATTGATTGCCGCCTTGCGGTCGCTCGAGCCTGGCTAATCGCGCCGTCGCTTCGACGGGCGAATGTCGAGGCACGTCAATCGCGCCACTGGGGTTCGCGCTTTTCGATAAACGCGCGCATGCCTTCTTGGCCGTCTGGCGTTTGGGCACCGTCGACCATGGCCTGGCAGGCGACATCGTATGCGGCGGGGAGGTCGAGCGCCAGTTGTGCGTAGAAGGCGCGTTTGCCACGAGCGAGCGTGTCGCCGCTGGCGGTTGCGATGCGCTGGGCCAAGGCGCGAGTCGCCGTTTCGAGTCGCTCTGCCTCCACTACCTGGTTCACCAATCCAGAGCGCTCCGCTTCGGCCGCGCTGATCGGCATGCCGGTGAACAGCATTTCTAGCGCCTTCTTGGCGGGTACCGCTCGCGACAGCGCCACGGCCGGCGTGCTGCAAAACATGCCGATCTTCACTCCTGGCGTGGCGAAGCTTGCCGCTCGACTGGCGACGATCAGGTCGCACGTGGCGGCCAATTGGCAACCGGCGGCGGTGGCGATGCCTTGCACTTGTGCAATGACCGGCTTCGGCGCCAGCCGAATGGTCTCCATCACGCGGGTACAGAGCGAAAATATGGACTGCAGTTGCTCCGCGTCGGCGGCAAGCAACTCGGCCAGATCGTGCCCGGCCGAGAACACTGGGCCGCTAGCCGCGAGAATCAGACAGCGAACACCACGATCAGCGGCAACCGATTCGAGTCGAGCGAGCAGTTCCGCCAACAGAGCGCTCGACAGCACATTGCGCCGCGCCGGATGATTGAGCGTTAAGATGGCCACCGCGCCATCGCGCTCATCGAGCACTAGCGACGGGGAAGTTGTCGAAGTAGTAGCTTGCAACAGGCTCATGACCGATGCCTCATGCCGACGTCGCGGATCGTCTGGCGTTCATTTTACGGCAAGTCGGCCGCGAGCAACGACAATGCTGTGGTCAGACGGCGATTATTTAGCGCGCAGTTCGCCGGCACGGCTGGCCTGCCACACTTGCCGTGTGTCGACCTCCATGGCCGTGAGCCAACCGCCGCCGTGACAATAGGTGTCGATGCAAAGCAAATGCCCCAAGTCCCAGATTTCGCCCTCATGTTGCGCTGTGTGGCCTACAATGGCGATTTTTCCGCTGATATGCCGTGGCGGCACTCGCTGCCACAGCGACTCCCAGCGCAGCACCTCCACGGGCTGGCGGGCAAGCGGCAGGTCGGGCAGATAGTTGGCATGTACGAACAAATGAGTCGCCGTTTCGAATCCGTCGGCGCCTTGCAATATCCATTCGATGTCGGCGGCTGGCAAGCCTTCCAGGCTGGCGGCGCCGTACGACGCCAATGTTTCGGCGCCACCGTAGCGCAACCAGGCGTCGCGTTCCACCTCGTCATCGCGCGCGGCGAGCAGCATCTCTTCATGATTGCCGGTCAGCACCACCAGTCGGCAGCGCTCCGCAAGCTGTCGCAGCCGAGCAATAACGCCGCGACTGTCGGAGCCGCGATCGACGTAGTCGCCCAGTACGATCAGCGTATCGTTGGCCAAAGGCTCGATGGCCGCCAACACCCGATCGAGCGCGGCCAGACAGCCATGAATGTCTCCAATTGCGATCGTACGGGGCGGCATCAGCTAAACGCGGTGAAACTCAATGGTGGCAATGAATCGGCGCAGAATCGTATAGCTAGTTTGCATCAAGGCGCCGGATCGGTCCAGTCGGGCACGGACAACCCCGCTCGGTCGGGCAACCGGGCATGCGCCACGCTCCCGCAGACGGGATGCGTTTCACCCGCAGGGTAATGCGCGCCGCGTCTTCGGCCGATCCATTCGGCCTGGTGAAGCTCGCCCAGTGGTCGGCCATCGAGCCCGTAGGCAATATGGCCGGCGAGGTATCCAACATGATCGCCGGCGTCGTTGTACAAAGCGTTGTTGGTATGCCAGCCAGCAAATTGCCCGGAACGAATCTTCCATAGAGGCGTGACGGACATGGCGAGCGCACTCCTTATAGGTCCACGTCGCGACCTAATCCCTGTGCCTTGGCGCGTTCATAAACCAGCGTCGCCACAGCGACATCCTCCAGCGCCATGCCGACCGACTTGAACAGAATCACCGCGGCGGGATTGCGCTGTCCCATGGCGCGCCCAGCCACCACATCGGCAAGTTCGACGGCGCGCGACCAATCGAACACCCCCAACTCGATCGCCGTGGTGAAGTCGCCAGCTTCTCGGCGACAACACTCCACGCTGTCGCACACAATGCGATCGGCGCGGCGCACTGCTTCGACGTCGACCTCCGCCCGGCCAAGCCAGTTCGATCCCATGGCGCAAAGCAGACTTCCTTCGGCCAACCAGCGCCCATCCAGCACGGGCTGGGCGCTGGTCGTGGCGGTGATCACCACCGGCAAATCCTCGACAGCATCGTGTGGCTGACCGACCGGCGCCACCTCGATGGCGAGTTTTGATTGCATCTGCCGGGCGAACTCGCGCCGACGTTCTGGATCGCGACTGTAGACATACGCCTTGTGGACACGGCGCACGGCGGCGACCGCGGTCAATTGCGCCTCGGCTTGCCACCCCGTGCCGATCAGGCCCATTTCGTCGACTTGCTGATGCGCCAAGTGATCGACCGCCACGCCAGTGGTGGCGCCAGTGCGGATTTGTCCCAGTCGATCGGCCTGTATTAGCGCCACGAGTTGGCCAGTCGCCTGCTCGTACAGCCCAAAATGAAATTGCGCCCCCCGCTTGGTGGTGAGATAGCATTTCCAGCCGAGCATGCCCAGGTAGCCCGCCGCCGCGCTCATGGTATGCAGCACGGCGCCCGGCGCCGATGCTCGATGCCGAGGGACATTCTCGGCCCGCCCCGCGGCAAGCTGTCGAAAGCACTCGCGCACCCGCTCAATGGCGCTCGGCATGTCGAGGACTTGCCGCACATCGCTCTCGGCGAGAAATAGTGTGCCCACCGAATGTCCCTCCGGGTTATGCGGCACGCTGCGGCGTTAGGCAGACGCGGCGGCCGGCTCGGCCTTCTTGCGTGGCTGGGGAGGATGCTCCACCGCCGATATCGACTTAAAATCGGTCCGGAGCGAACGATAAAGCTGTTGATAGATAGGAAACCCGGCATTGTAGCGTTTGCTGGCGGCGCGATCGGCTGGCGTTTCTTTCACCACTCGAATCGTGGCCTTGCACGCCTCTTCCACCGATTTGAACGCGCCGGCCCCAACTGCCGCCAATAGCGCCACGCCAAACGCCGGTCCTTGCTCGGCCTGCAAACTCACGACCTTCTGGCCGAACACATCGGCCTGGATTTGCCGCCAGAGCTGAATTCGCGAGCCCCCTCCCGAGGCGCGAATCTGCCGCACTGGGACTTGCAGCGAGCGGATAATCTCCAGACTGTCGCGCATGGCATAGGCCACCCCCTCCATCACCGCCCGCGTTAAATGGCCCCGGGTATGCGCCAATGTGAGGCCAATGAAACACGCGCGCGCGTCGGGATCGGCATGCGGCGTGCGCTCGCCAGATAGGTAGGGCAAGAAGTACAGCCCTTCGCTGCCTGCCGCGATCGCGCTCGCTTCGCCGACCAGGAGCTCGTAGGGATCCGCATTGGCGCTCTTTCCCAGTTCCTCGCCAAATTGATTGCGGAGCCATTGCAGACAAACGCCGCCCGAAAGGCTGACTCCCATCATGTGCCACTTGCCGCGCACGGCATGGCAAAAAGTATGCAGCCGCCCCTCGGGATCGATCGTCACCTCGTCGCTATGGACGAACATGATGCCTGAGGTGCCAATGGAGGTCGACAGCGTGCCCCGGCTGACCACGCCCGTGCCCACGGCGTTGGCGGCGCAATCGCCCGCTCCGCCCACCACGACGCACTCGGTGGTGAGCCCCAACTCCTTGGCGGCGGCGGTGATGAGTTTGCCAGTTGGCTCTTCCGATTCGTAACAGCGGGCCAACAGATTCACGTCGATGTCGAGCGCGTCGAGCATGGGGCGCGACCAGTCGCGCTTCTTCACATCGAGCAACAGCATGCCGCTGGCGTCGCTCACGTCGGTGGCGTATTCACCCGTCAGACGGCGGCGGACATCATCCTTGGGCAGCAAAATCTTCTTGGTCCGCTCGTAGTTGCGCGGCTCATGATTGCGCAGCCAAAGGATCTTGGGAGCGGTGAATCCCGTCAACGCCGGATTGGCGACCAGCTTGATCAACCGCCGTCGCCCCCCCACACGACGCTCGATCTCATCGCATTCGGCAGCCGTGCGCTGATCGTTCCAAAGCAGGGCTGGGCGAATCACCCGATCGCGCTCGTCGAGAAACACCGAACCGTGCATTTGGCCCGACAGACCAATGGCCTTGACGTCCGCGGGCTTGAGCTTGGCCTGCCGCACCACGCTGCGGATCGTCTTGACCGTTGCCCGCCACCAATCTTCGGGATCCTGCTCCGACCAAAGCGGGCGGGGGTGATGCAGCGGATAGGTTTCGGTCGACTCGGCGAGAATATTGCCGCTGGCGTCCATCGCCAGGGTTTTTGTGCCCGAGGTGCCGATATCGATCCCGAGAAAAACGCTCATGGGGGCGCAAACTCCAATAAGTGCAAGGCTGTGAGTGCGCTACAATTTTAGCAAGAAAGCGAGGCCCGCGCATGGCGCCGGGTGCGAAAATGACCGCGTCAGCGGCGCCACGCTATTGCCAAACGCCGGGGCCGATTAGCCAACCAAGCTCGCTCAGAACGCGGCGGTTTGCTGGTCGCGGCGCGACGTTCGGCGAGTCAACCCATGAGTTGGAGCCGGCATGTTCAATCTCTCGCGAATCATTGCTTGGCTCTCCACCGAGAGCGTCAACCGATCCGAAGCCGCCATCGGCCTTACGGCATCGAGCGCGCGGCCGGGACGAAGCACGACATTTGGCGTCCGCGCCAATATCTCTCTCACCACGGCGGCCGGATCGTCACAAAAGGATTCGTAGCGTACATCAAGCCAGCGCTGCTCTGGTATATGCGCGCGCATGGCGGCGGCGCAGCGCATGTTTTGCTCCAGTTGGTTGCACACTGCATCGACGCCCGCCGCCTCGCCCGAGTCGCTGGCGTTTTCGGCAAAAAGCCCCCAACCATATCGCGAGTCGCCTTGCACCCAATGTCGCGCTTTCATCAGCGATTGCGCGACGCACACAGGATCACGCGTCACGCAAATGAAGAAGGCGTTCGGCAGCACATCGGCCAACAGATCGGCACACGCCAAATTGCGATTATTCTTGTTCAGCAGTGGCTTGCCTGTGATCGTGAGCCAGCGGTCAAAGAATTCTCGCAACCGCTCACGTTCGCTTGCATTCAAGTCGGTGGCCGGACGATAACGATCGCCGCCGAGAAATCGATTCCAGATGTGAAAGCCGTCGTTCGCGCCATGCAGTCCGGCCGTCACACCGAACAGGCTGCGATATTCGCGATTGGGCTCTGGCCGCACTCGCTGCAATAGGCGCTGGGCGGAAAGGGGCGATCGCGTAAACAAGCCGTTTAGATTCGAGAAATAGCTGACGTCCAGGTAATCGGTCAGCAGTTGGGCAACGAGGGTGGTGCCAGACCGCGGCGGCCCCACGACCAGCAGCAACGGCAGCTGAGAATGTTCATCAGCCGCTGCGGCACGGCGCTCCGCACCTTGCAACAGCCAATCCAGCGGCGCCGCGACCAGCGAAAGCAATTCTCGGGCAATCGCCTGCCGTCCGATCGATCGCCCGTCTGAAACCATGCGCCAAGCAAGGCCAATTGGGTCGCGGAAGTTTCGATAGTTGGATGCCGGCATCCGGGTTGCCTTACCCAGAAAAAACGCGATCGAAATCTGTGTCTGCGAGGTGCAATCGCCCCAGGAGTGGGGTGAGCCATATGTCGTGGTCGCAAGCATTGTAGACCACGCGGGGGGTGGCGTCATGCCACAGCGCGCCGGCCTACTTTTTGACCGCCAATCCATGAAACAATGTTCATGAAACTCGGATCGCGGACGGGGAGATCGCAATTCCCTCGATTTTTACTGATCGAGCTTTTTGGTGATCTGCCCGGCAATCTCATAGAGATGCCCTACGGCGCGGCAGCGGACGGTGTTGACTAGCAGTGCCACTGCGGGTTGCTCATCGACTTCGATGTAGGCCATGAACTGCTGTGTGGTGACCGGACGAGTGCCGATCACCGAGAGGCCTGAAGTTGAGATATCTTTGGAGACGGCTTTGAAAGGTTCGTGACGTTGATCCGAAAACCACTCGATCGGCAAGATTGTCACCACGGCCGTGAGCGGATAGCGCACGCTCTGCCGTCGTTCGTCTTCGGGGTTAGCCTGTTCGCGCAGCCGTTGCACAAACTGAATGAGCGCCTCTGGCGGATCGGGAATACTCTTGAGATCTAGATTCATCGTGTTTGGCCAGCGGCGCGCCAGAGACTGACGCCAGGAGCAACGACAAGCATGTCGAAACGAGGCTACTGTATTCATCGTCCGCGCGCCCACCCGCTTGTCGGGGTGAAAAATTCAGCGCTTGCATGTGTAAAATGCAAGACTCGGGCACGCTACGTTTGACGCAAGTTGCACAATGCGAACAGCCAACATTTCACGCCACCGGGCGGGCGGTTCAACCGATGGCCAATGGTGGGGGCACACCTCCGGGGAATTTCAGGGGGGGACGGATCTGTGATTAGCCTTCCGACCTCTGAAAGAACTCCCCATGCGATGCTCTACGGCCGTCGGCCGAACCCGTGACGTTTGTTTCACCCTCTTGGCGTGCCACCTTGCATTTGCCAGCAGTTGGCGCCTCGCTCAAGCGCAAGCGCCCACGATGGAAACGCTGACGCATATCGTGCAGCGGCCCACTGAGTTGGCGGCCAACAGCACGTCGCCAGTGATCCAATCGTTCGCGCCCTGGCAGTGGCAGAGCGGAATCTATGTCGGCGCCGACTATCTCTTCACGCGCGCCGCGTTCGAAAATCCCGCAGCGTTTGTGGTGACCGGTGGCGGGTTGCCACCCACGACGGGCACAATCGTCAATCAGGAGTTTGGCTATCAGTCGACGCCGCGCATGTTCATCGGTTGGCGCTGGGCGAATGCGGGAGCGGTGCAGTTCACCTACACGCGATTCGACGACAACGCCAGCGTCGCGGCCAATGCCGGCGCCGGCGAATTCATCTTTCCGCCGAATGACGAGAATCAATCGATCAATGGAACACCAACCGCGGCCGAAAGCGCACTGGGTCTGCGGCTGGATATTTACGATGTAGATTTTCTGCGGCCGATCCGATTCGCGGGTGGTTTCTGGGATTTCACGCCGACAATCGGCGCCCGCGTAGCAGATTTCCGGCAGCAAGGACGAACGTCGTTTTACGACTCGTCTAGCGCGCTGATGGGCGAAGGATCGTATGACAGCCGTTTCGTGGGGGGTGGTCCGCATGTGGGCATCGAGATGCGGCGCTATTTTGGCGCCGGGCGAACATTCTCCTTGTTCGGGCGCGCCGACGCATCGATCTTGGTGGGGGCCTTCGACACTTCAGTGCATATTGTTACGACGGCGTTCTCGCAAGACACCGTCGGAAACAACGATCATGCCGCCACGATGGTTCCCCTGGGACTGGAAGTTGGGGGATCTTGGCAGCCGATGGCACGGTTGCAATTGAGCGCGGGGTGGCAGTTTCAGCACTGGTTCCAAAGTGGGCCGACGGGGAATTTTCCCTTCACGCCGCGGCCAGGCGATCTTTCGCTGGATGGCCTCTTCGCGCGTGTGGCGTGGGTGTTCTAGCCACCTGGCGGGCGCGCTCACTGGCGGTGGCAATAGGCGGCTTGCCTGCCGTACAATGCGGCGACGAAGCCACTGCCTACCTCGACTACTTACGCCAGGAATCTGTTCATGTTGCAGCAAGTCGCCACACCGCCATCCGCGTCGCCATTCAGCGAAGAGCATCAAGCCTTTCGTCAATCGCTGCGGCGATTCATCGAGAAGGAGATCAACCCGCACGTCGAGTCGTGGGAGGAGCAAGAGATTTTCCCCGCGCATGAACTGTTCAAGAAGATGGGCGACCTGGGATTCCTGGGTGTTTCGTATCCCGAGGAGTACGGCGGGCTGGGCCTCGACTACTGGTACAACATTGTGCTCTCCGAGGAGCTAGGACACATCAGTTGCGGCGGTATCCCCATGGCGATCGGGGTGCAGACCGACATGGCTACGCCGGCGCTCAATCAATTTGGCTCGCATGAGCTGAAGAAGAAGTTCTTGGAGCCGGCCATCAAGGGTGACGCCGTCTGCTCCATTGCCGTAACCGAGCCCGGCTCTGGCTCTGACGTGGCCTCGATCAAGACGCGAGCCGACTCCGACGGCGACCATTACATCATCAACGGCAGCAAGCTGTTCATCACCAACGGCACGCAGGCCGATTGGGTCTGCACGCTCTGCCGCACCGAACAAGGCACGTCGTATCGCGGCATGTCGCTCATTATCGTGCCCACGACGACGCCCGGCTTCAGCGTAAGCCGCAAGCTCAAAAAGATGGGCAACCACGCCAGCGACACCGCGGAACTGAGCTACGAAAACGTGCGGGTGCCCAAGTCGTTTCGCATTGGCGACGAAGGGATGGGATTCATTCTGCAGATGTTGCAGTTTCAGAAAGAGCGGCTGGTGGGCTCGATGATGGCTGTCACCGGCGCCGAACAGTGCCTGCGGATGACCATCGAGTATTGCCGCCAGCGGCAAACATTCGGCCGCCCCTTGATCGACAATCAGTGGATTCACTTCAAGCTGTCGGAGCTGATCAGCGAAGTCGAGTTCTTGCGGCAGATGTGCTATCACTGCGCTCGCAAGTTGATCGCGGGTGAGGATTTCACGCGCGAGGCCTCGATGGCCAAGCTCAAAGCGGGCCGGTTGGTGCGCGAGGTGGCCGACTGGTGCATGCAGTTCCATGGAGGCATGGGCTACATGGAAGAGTATCCCATGGCCCGCTACTTCCGCGATTCGCGGTTGCTGTCGATTGGCGGCGGCGCCGACGAGATGATGCTCGGCATCATCGCCAAGTACGAAGGCATCTTGCCCGGCAAGAAGCGAGACTGACGCCAGTTCAGTATTCCATTTCGCTTCGGCTGCGGCCGGGATGGCGCCGCTCACGCCACCGATGCGCGCACCGCGGGCGATTCTTCAGCGACGAACGCCTGTCCGTAGACCATGCACCATAGGCCGACTGCGGCGATGATTCTGGCGATCGTGAACTCGCGATCCACCAGCGTCGTCACTAGCGCCGTTCCGATCGCGCCCACAGCCACGCCGATCCATTGCCGCGTGCGCCACGCCTGGGGCCGGAGCACGAAGGGAGCGAACAGGAAATACAGGGGCGAGAACTCGAACGCGTCGACAAACAACGTGTGGCACAGCAACCACAGAAGCAGGCCGCCAATGGCGATCTTCACCAGCACGTTGGTCGTGAGACATTCTTTGCGCCAGCCGATGAACAGCATGATCGCGTACCACGACGCCAACACAAACAGATGCCCATTGGCGAGCGTCGTATTGGGAGACAAGACAATCGACGCGCTGGCCACCACCGACAGCCAGGCCCAATGACGGCGAGCCGGTAGTGAAAGCGACGCGCGTCGGGCGCGTGTTTCGACTAAGGCCATTGGCGCAGCGCCGCACAGCGCGCTAATCAAGAATGGCAATGCGGTTGTGCTCAAGCCCGGGCGCCACAGCACCAGGTGATCGATCGCCCGCGGGATGATCCAACACCCAACGCCACACCACACAGCGGCGAGGCGCCACCGGTTGGTCATCGCGGCGGCCAGAAAGACGCCCGCCAAAAAGCCGATAAAGCCGGAGGGCGCGAGCGGCACGACGCGCAGGTGCAAATCCGCGATGCTGTCGAGCAAGCTAAAAGTTGCGGCGATCCAGAGGAGCGCGCCAACCACCACGCTTCGCATTTGCTTATTCAGTTTCATACACGAACCGCTTGGCAAGAGTCTATATCGTCGGCAGCACTCCATCTTGCAGTGGCGGGCGTCGGCGTCAATGGTCACTCAATTCAGTCTTCGTTCGATACAGCAAATTCGTCAACGGAATCGAGATCGCCGCCCGCGGGCCATCGTCGATCGTCGATTCATTCATTGGCGGCAAATAGCGTAGTCGCTGCACTTCCAACATTTGGCCACCCGCGAATCGCTCGCGCAATTTGTCTTGATTCCGCCACTGGTCGCCGGCGCGCAATAGTTGCTCTCGATAGCAGCGCAAATGTTCCACTAATGCGGCGACATAGTCCGAAGAGGCATGCAGGCTCTCCTCGGTAATCGCATCACCCGTAATGTCGTCTTCGATGCGCTGAGCGAACGACGCTTCAGCTTCCGGTGTGAGTGAGGTCAGTTGCAAGTCGCGGCGCACATATTCCATCGCCAGTTCCGGTTGGCCAATCGCCGCCAACCGTACCGCGCAATCCATGCTGGTCGCGTTGGCGAACAATACATCCATCACCTCGCGAAATCGCCCCGCCGACCCGCGCGGCTGCGCGAACCGGCGGCGATAGAGTTGAACCGGCGGACGAAGCCCGTCGTCATAAATCACCGTGTCGGCCGGTGTCGGCCTCGCCACTTGATAGTACGGAAATGGAACCTCCGCCAACGGGTTGGGCACCATAGCAACTATCAGTTCGTCTGGCTCGTCGCGCAATAGGCTCAACAGATTGTCGTCGTACGCGCGAAACAGCCTCGCCTGAGAAACCGTGCGCAGCGCCTGTGTCACAAAGCCCAACACGGGCCGAGAGGTCAAGCGCAGGTACTGGTCCGATAGCAACATCGCCTCATCGCGATATTCTCGCTGCAATAAGCGGCATGACGCGCGGTAAGAATTCAGGTCGCGTTCGTATTCATGGCTGCGCTCAGGCACGCCATATGCCCGACTGAGCCAGACGGGCATTTCTGGGTACAGAAGTCCGCTGCGGTTGATCAAATTGACAATGATCCACGCAGCGATCAACGCATACGCAAGCTTCGCGCTGCGCAGTCGGGCAAAGCCTAGTTGGCAGATCAGCAGAACAACCAGCGGTGCGATCAGCGTAAAGTAGCGAACCTCAAACGGCATTCGCGATTGCGCCGCCATGTGAGCCAACACCGTAACCGAAACCAACGCCACGACGGGCTGATACTGAACCCATGTCGGCAACAGCATGAACACGCGGCGAGGAAACGTCCCTTGATTGTTTGGCCCGCGAAAACCAAACTCCAGCGCGTTCCGAAACGCCAGGTAGAGACTGACGGCGATCGCCAACAAGAACTCGGGGCTCGACCGCAGCAAGAGCTGTCCATCGGAAATCCAATCAAATCCAATGGAATCGGTGGCGGCGTCACGGAACCACAGCAGCACCGCCACCACGCCAATGTTGAACAGACTCAAAAGCAAGCCGCCGAAAACCTGAAAGCGTTCCGCAGCGCGATCTGTTCGTGGGGCGATTAGTGTCATGCTCGCCAGACATGCGACTTGAGCAACGATCAGTACCAGCGCCGAGTTCTTGACCCAGATCGCCAACAAGGCCATCGCCGCCGACGCGATGTAGCGGCCATTGGCGAACATTGCGATCGACCACATGGCCAGCGCGGTCATCGGCATGTCCATGCCGAGCATGTCGACTTGAACGCTGAAGAACGGAAAGCTGAGCAGCAAGGCGCACGACAGTGCCGCCAAGCCGCGAGCCACTTCGCGACGCAATAGCGAGTAGAGCGCGCCGACCGTAATGCCCGTCGCGGCAAACGTCAGCAAATGGTAAAGGGCAAAGGCATCGGACGAGTTGTTCGTGGCTAACAGCAACAAGGCCACGACTGCCGGCAGCACCGACGAAACGAAATAGCAGCGCACGCCCCCTTGCAAACCATGTGTTTCCTTCGACAGAGCGGCGTAGTCGAGCCGAGTCTCCGCCAGGTACGCGCCTTCGGACCAGAGACCCTCCGCTTGCTCGTAATAGGGGGGCTCACCTAACTTGGTAAAGCGTGTCGTCAGTAGAAACGCGAATGTCAAGCAACATGCAATCACAGCTCCATAGCGTCGCCAGTTGTGAGGCTGCTGTTGCGTTTCAATACTGCTGATGGTCGAACTCATGGCGCCGTCGTCATCGTGATTGTCCAACTGCTACTGGGCGACATGCGACCGGCCTGCCCGCACGCCACAATCTCCAGCCCACAAGAATCGCCGTCGCCAGTGAGATGATTGCCCCCTGCCAGATGGCGCGCGGCACAAACCGCATGACAATGTGATGCCGTCCTGCGGGAGTCCAGACACCACGCAGGCCGTGATTGACTCGCAACAGCGGAATCTGCTCGCCGTCGAGCGTCGTGTGAAACTGAGGCGAAAAGGCGTCGGCCACGACCAATAGACCAGCCGCCGGTGAGTCGGTTTCTATTTCCAGCCTGCCGTTTTCCTGTTCTTGAACCTGAACGCTGCTGGCTTCCGACGGAGGCGACGTCGCTGGCAACGCCGTTTCGACGATCGCTTCTTTGGCGACATCGAAATCGTCCCCGCTGATCGCGCGCACCCGCTGTTCTGGGTCCGCAATCTGCCTGGTGCGATACACCATCCAGGCGCGCGGCCGCGCATCGCGAAGCCGATATACAAACGCCGGCCGGCTGGCGATCAGCTCAATCTCTTGCTCATTCGGCAGCGGCACGGGCTGAAGCTGCGCCTCAATATCGCCGCGTAGTTCTTCGATCGGAATCGGCGACGATAGGTGCGTCACAGCGCAGGCCCGCAGCGCGCCGGTCTTTTGGCTCAAGATCAGGTCGGCCATGGCGCGTGGGCTGACCGCGTTTCCCTGATCGAACAGATTGGCCACGGGCACGTCAAACAGCAAGTTGTAGCTGACGGGCAAGAAGGCCGCGTTTTGCCGCAGTTGCTCTTCGTCGAGCCGCCACGATCGGAACAAGGGACGCGCCAGCGGCAACAAGCGAAAATGCTCATCGCGCCGAGCCGCGTCGACCAGTTCTGGCGAATGTATGGCGTAAAAGTCGCTGCCCACCAGGTATGGGCCAAAATGTCGATACGCGATCGATGCGCCGCAGATAACGACCAATGCCGCCAGCGTCATACGGCGCACGGACGGCGATAGCGCGGGCCAAGCAATCAACCACCGTGCGACCACATCGGCGCCATAGGCAGCCAGGACCGAGATCCCCATGCTGGCGAAAAGCATATAACGCGCCGGCCAGCGAAACAGATTGTGCGGCGGCACATGCATCAACAGCCAACGCAGCGGAGTCGCGCCCGAGAGAAGCAACCCCAGCACCACCAGCGAGGCCCAAAACGCCACGCTACGCCGCGGGACCGCGCGCCAAAGCGCCAACGGCACAAGCAGCACCGCGGCAAAACCATGAAACAACACCAGCGTCTCTTCCCAGGCAGTGGGAGACTCGGCGGCGAGCCCGGTCCAATTCCAAGGAGTGCCGGCGAAGTTAGGAAGCACAAACGTGACAAGCTGCCGCCACTGCATTCCGAAGGCGGAAAACTGCTCCCAATCCAGCGCCGACGACAACGATCCCGAAGATCGATCAGACTCGGCGAGAAATTGCTGCGTCGGCCACATCTGCACCGCGCACAGTCCTAAAGGAGCGACGAACGCGATCAGGCTCGTCTGCAAGAAACGCAGCGGAGATTTCCCCCAACATGCATAGGCGAGCCACGCGGCCTGCAGCGTGTATGAGATTAGCCCCACATGCACATGCCCAGCCAAGAGCGCAACGGCGTTGACAATGGCGCACCACCAACTGGCGCGACGATCTCCGTTGGCGGCGCGCTGGAGCAAATAGAGCGCCAGCGGCAACCAGGTCACCGCCGCCAGGCAACCCGGCACGACATGATTCGACTGGTGGTAACTGGCGCACATGAAGGTGATCGCGCCAATCGCGGCCGCGGCCAGCGTGACTCCGATCGACTGCAAGAAGAGATAGGTAAATCCCCCCAGCAACAAGAAGTGCGCGGCCATGAACCAATCATGCGCTTCCGGTGTGGGCCAAGCGACATAGAGCGGGAACAAGGGATACAGAATGCCCGTTTGCCCATCGGCAAATAGCGGAAAGCCGCAGTTGATGTCGGTGGTCCAGTGGGGAAAGTGTCCCGCGCGTAACTGCCGCGCGGCATAGAGCCTTAGCGGCACATCCTGACAGAAGGTGTCGCTGGCATAAAGATTAGTTGCGGGGGACAACAACGGGCCAGCGTAATAGAGCCAGGCGGCGATGATCGCCGCCAGCGCCCAACCATGTTTTGCGAGCGATGGCGTCATCGACTGGCGCCCGCCTCACGGAATGGAATCGGCCGGCGGCGCGCGTTTGAGAATCCGAAGCCCCAGATCGCCAGCGCCACCCCGCTCACGACGAGCCCCTTGTAGACCGAACGCGGTCGTAACTCCATGACAACTCGATGGCTCCCCGCCGGAACGGCCACCGCGCGAAATGCGTGGTTGGCGCGCAGCAGTTGAGCGGGATGGCCATCGACCGTGGCTTCGAACTCGGGCCAGCAATAGTCGGCTACCACCAGCAGGCCGGGAGCGTCGGTTTTTACATCCAGTTCGAGGCGACTTTGGCGAGGTTGCCGCCAAGCTACAGTCGGTTGCTCATCGGGCGGCGTCATCGCGGGCGGGTTGATTTCCAGCACTGCTTCGCGTCCCGGGTCGAAGTCCGCCGAGCGGATGTATTTCAACCGCTCCTTCGCTTCGGCCTTGACCACCGCCGAGTACACCATCCACGCTCGCGATAGCGCCGGCTTGTAGCGGTAAAAGTACGCCGGATCGGTCGATAGCAACTCCAATTCAGCCATCGGTGGCGGCGCGGCGCGAAAGGGGTAGGTCGCTTCCAATTCGTCCACCAATGCCAACGGATCGGCATAGGCCAGATGCGTCACCCCCGCCATGCGCAAGTAGTTGGGATTGTCGGTCGTCGAAATATCGGTCATGACGTGCGGGCTTACGGTGAATCCTTGATCGCTCACCATGGCGTTGTCGACGTGGAAGAGCAGGTTGAAGTCGGGGGGCAGCGCCGCCGCGTTGCGCCGCAACTGCGCCTCGTTGGCGGCCCAGCAGTTATAGAGCGGACGCATGGTCGACAGACGCAGATCTGGATTGGTAGCCGCCTCGGAGAGTATCGCCGGTGACGCGCTCGAGAAAAAATCGGCCGCGGCGCAATAGGGGCCAAAGTGATGATAAATCGTGCCGATCAGGCTGCCGGCCACCACAGCCGCCGTCGCCACCAGACGCGGCCGCGGCCATTGCGCCAAGAGGCGCCAAACTCCCCGGAGCGCGGCCTCGGCGCCATATCCTGACAAGACCGCGATAGCCATGGCAAACACGATCATGAAGCGCGTCGGCCAGCGAAACAGATTGAATAGCGGCAGATAGCCTAAGATCCAATACGCTGGCAATAGTCCCGCCAATAGCAAGGCAACCAGCGCAATCGCCGCCCAAAAGGCGACTTCGCTGCGCGGCTTTCCCCAAACGAGCGCGAGCGGTGTCAGCGCCAACGCCGCGAATCCCTGAAACACGATCAGCGCTTCCCACCACGGCAACCGCGATACTTCCACTTCGTCAGACCAACTCCACGACCAGGGATCGCCGAACGCATTGGGCCAAACGAACAACAAGAGCTGCCCCCAGCGAAGCCGAAATTGCTCGATCACCTCGGGATCGACCCCCGACGAAAACCAGCCACCAGCGCTGCGCGATGACTCGGCCACAAACGCGCGCGTGGGCACAAGTTGCACGCCACAGATTCCCACCGCCAACACAAAGACAATCAGCGCGGCCGGCAGCCATCGGCGGACTTGGAGCCAACCCTCGCAGCGCATGAGCCACAACAGTTGCAGGCTATAGCAGATCAACGCGGCATGCGCATGCCCGGCCAGAAACATCACCGTGTTCACCGCGGCGCACCACCAATACGAGCGCCGATCCCCCTTGGCTCCTCGGTCGATCAGCCACAGTGCCAACGGCAACCAGGCCACCGTGGCGATTCCGCCCGGTATTACGTGCGACGACTGATGGTAGCTCGACGCCATGAACACCGTGGCGCCAATTGCCGCCGCCCAAGGCAGCAGCGGTCGTGACGCCAGGAACAGATAGGTAAACAGCGCCATCAGCAAGAAATGCAGCGCCATGAACACGTCGTGAGCTTCGGCCGTCGGCGAGATCAGATAGATCATGAACAGCGGGTAGAGAATGCCCGTTTGACCGTCGGCGAACAGGGGGTAGCCGCAATGAATGCCGCTGGTCCAAACAGGAAACTCGCCGCTTCGGATCAATTGGGCAGCGTGAACCCGAGTCGGCAAATCAAGGCAATAAGTGTCGTTGAGAAAGAGATTGGTGGCTGGCGACAGCAGCGGACCGGCATAGAAAGCCCAGGCCAAGATCACGCACGCCAATGGCCAGCCATGCCCCCCAGCGCCGTGCGACACCAAGCTGCAACTCAATTGGCGCATCGACTCGCTAGCGGTTTGAGGGAGATGAAAGCGGCTCTGGCGATGCGCGCAGTGACACCGCCCAAAACATCGCCGCCGTTATTGGGCGAGCGACCGCCACTACGACTGCTGCCGCCCAACCAGCCGAATCCGATCAGGCGCGCAAGACCGTACCTGGTCCATGCTATCTGGGGCGAAGTACGCCAACAAGCACGCCGCGACAGGCCGTAAAACACCGGCGAAACCAGCGGAATTGTACGTGTTCGGGCTAGAGTTTGCGGCGCGCTGTCGCCCAGCGGCGCCGCTGCTTATATTGGGCCCTACCCTGCAATGCGATCGACTTGCACCGGGCCGATCGGCTCGGTCCGCACCACTGGGGCGCATGCACAAGAAATCCTAGCGAATGGGTGTCGCCTTAATTACAGGTTCCGCCGGCTTGGTCGGCGCACAGGCCGCGCGCTGGTTTCACGCGCAGGGCCTGCATGTGGTGGGCGTGGATAATGACCTGCGCGCCGAATTTTTTGGACCAGAGGCCTCAACCGCCTGGGCGGAGGCCGAACTGCGCTCCGAACTCCCGAATTACCGACACTACTCCAGCGACATCCGCGACGCAGCGGCGATCGAACGTCTCTTTCGCGAATATTCCTCGGACTTGGCGCTGGTGGTGCATACCGCCGCACAGGTTTCGCACGATTGGGCGGCGCGCGATCCCAAGACCGATTTCGGCGTCAACGCCAACGGCACGCTGAATCTGTTGGAGGCGACACGGCAACACGCGCCCCAGGCGGCGTTCATTTTCATGTCGACCAACAAGGTGTATGGCGATACGCCCAATCGGCTGCCACTGGTCGAACAGGCGACACGCTGGGAATTGGACCCGGCGCATCCCTTTTCCAAGCACGGCATCGACGAGTCGATGTCGCTCGATCGCTCCATGCACTCGCTGTTCGGCGTCTCCAAACTGGCGGCCGACGCCTTGGTGCAGGAGTATGGCCGTTACTTTGGCATGAACACCGTTTGCCTCCGCGCGGGGTGCATTACCGGCCCCGGGCACTCCGCCGTCGCGCTGCACGGGTTTTTGGCGTACCTGGCCCAGTGCGCGCTCACCGGGGCCGAGTACAACATCTTTGGCTACGGCGGCAAACAGGTGCGCGACAATCTGCACGCGTTTGATTTGGTGCAGATGATGTGGCGCTACTACCAGAACCCACGCCCCGCCGAGGTCTATAATGTGGGGGGCGGGCGGTTCAGCCATTGCTCGCTGATCGAGGCCATTCGGCTATGCGAGTCGCTCACCGGCCGGACGATGCGGACCAGCTATCGCGACGAGGTTCGCCCGGGCGATCATCAGTTCTACGTGAGCGACGTGCGTCGATTTCAAGCTCACTATCCCGAATGGACGCACACCTATTCGCTCGAACGCACGCTGGCAGAAATCTTGACGGGGCTGGAAAAGCGATTGCCAAACTCCAGAAACGCGCGGACCTTGTCGAATTCCACCAGTTAACGGCCGCGACATGAACCGGATTGTGATCACGGGGGGCGCCGGATTCGTTGGGTCGCATTTGGCCATCGCCTTGCAGCAAGCCCGCTCCGACTGCCGAGTGACGGCGCTCGACAACTTGCATCGCCGCGGCAGCGAATTGAACTTGGCGCGACTGGCGCAATACGGTGTGGAATTTGTTCGCGGCGATGTTCGCAACCTGGACGATCTGCTCGCGCTCACTCCGGCCGAAATGATTATCGATTGCGCCGCAGAGCCCTCCGTGCAGGCGGGCAAAGACGGACACGCCGCGGAACTATTGAAGCTGAATTTGCTGGGCGCGGCCAACTCGCTCGAGGCCGCGCGCCACTGGAACGCCGCCTACCTGCTGATCAGCTCCAGCCGAGTGTATCCCATCGCTGGGTTAAACTCACTTCCCTACAAAGAAGGCGACACGCGCTTTGCTTGGCAGTTGGAATCCTGCACAACTCCCGGCATCGGCGATGCCGGGGTTAGCGAGCAGTTTCCCTTGCGCGGAGCGCGCTCGTTTTACGGTTTCACCAAGTTGGCGGGGGAGGCGCTGGTTGCCGAGTACGAATATGCGCACGGCGTCCCAGCGCTCATCAACCGCTGCGGCGTGATCGCCGGTCCCTGGCAAATGGCCCGCGCCGATCAGGGTTTTGTGTCGCTATGGTGCGCGCGCCATCTGTTCAACAAGCCGCTTGTGTATCGAGGCTTCGGCGGCCACGGCAAGCAAGTCCGCGACGTGCTGCACATTGATGATTTCTGCGACTTGGTCATCGCGCAAGTCGAGCGGCTGCCAGGCTGGAACGGCGCCGTTTACAATGTCGGCGGCGGACCAGCGAAGTCCGTCTCGCTGCTAGAATTGACCAAGCTTTGCCAAGACAACACCGGTCGCGCGCCGCCGATCGACGCCCAACCGGCAACCGACCCCTTCGACGTTCGCATCTACAGCACCGACATCAGCAAAGTCGCCGGCGAATTCTCCTGGCGCCCGCGCCGCGATCCGGCGCAAATTGTGGACGATACCTGCCGTTGGATCACCGAACATCGCAGCACCCTCGAACCGATATTGAGCTAACGCAGGTTGAATCGTCGCGCATGAAACTCTCCATCGTCATCCCCGCGCAGAATGAAGAGCGCAACATCGCGCGCTGCCTGGAAGAACTACGCGCGGCGCTGGAGGCGCCAGTCGCCATTCCGTACGAGGTGGTCGTCGTTGACGACAATAGTTCCGACGGCACCGCGGCGGTGGTGGCGGGCTTGGCCGACGCCGACACGCGCATTCGACTCGTCCGGCGCCTCCCGCCCGCCGGGTTCGGCCGGGCGGTGCGCGACGGAATTGACGCGGTCACCGGCGACGTGCTCGCCATCTACATGGCCGATCTTTCGGACGACCCGCAAGACCTGGTGGCCTGCTACCACAAGATCGCCGAGGGGTACGACTGCGTGTTTGGTTCGCGCTTCATCACCGGCAGCCAGGTCACCATGTATCCGGTGGTCAAACTGGTAGTGAATCGGTTCGCCAACCAGGTGATTCGCTGGATGTTCTGGAGCCGCTTCAACGACTTCACCAACGCGTTCAAGGTGTATCGGATGCAGGTGGCGCACGACTGCGGTCCCTACCGAGCCAGCCACTTCAACATTACGCTGGAAATGTCGATCGGCGCCTTGATTCGGGGCTATCGCATCGTGGAGATACCGATTCGCTGGCACGGACGCACCTGGGGGAGTTCCAAACTGCGCCTCAGCGAAATGGGGCGTCGCTATCTCTCGACGCTCTTGATGTTGTTCTTTCAACGTGTTCTGATCTCCGACGATCTGCTGGCCGAACGCGCGGCGAACAACGCGCGCTTCCAGCGGCAGGCAACGCCGGCGCAAACGACTGCCGAAACGGGCTAATTACCTGGAGAAACGAATCGTTGGGCTGCGCTTGCGACGAGAGTTAAGAAGGCCAGGACGCCTTTTCTTGCCCAGATGTTCAGTCCACGGTTGTAGCGCGCCAACTCTGGGCTTCGCCCGCGGCGCGGACCAGGTCGCTCATGTCCATTGTCCAGACAAAGGCGAACTGATGCAGCGGATGCCGCCAGCGCTTTGCAGCCAGCGCCCTCCAGTGATCCTCGCCCCGCGCATCACCGGTTGCCTCGCAAAGCTGCACATACGCTTCCGCCACATGGGCGCTCGCCGGGTGGTACTTTTCAGCTTGCCGCAGGCTGTCGCGCGCCGCGTCCAAGTCGCCGCTCGCTAGTTGCGCGCGGCTCAATTCGACGTAGCTGTCCGATAGGCAGACCGGCGCGGAGAACGCCATTAGCCGTGTAGAGAGCTTGCGCACGTGCCGCGACGCAAAGTAATGACGCAGGTAATAGCCAATCTGGTTGTCGGTGACTGACCATAACCGGTGGCGGTTCGGCGGATCGTCGATATTCAGAATCTCGCTGGCGATATGAATACCTGATTGCCTAGCCCACGCGGCCGCTACCTGATCGTCGAACGTCCACATCTGAGTGCCATCGTCGCGCGTCGCCACGTACTGTGTGCGGCCATTCCAACCGCGAAAATCGTACGCGAAGGCGCCCAAGTACTGCACCATCACCGACCAGACCAGCAGGATGGCGAACGTCGACTTCCAAAACCGCGAGTGGCGCAGCGGTTCGGCCAGCGGGATCAAACCCAACACGAGCATCGGCACGGTGTCGACAATGTGCCGATAGCCATACGACCAGCCGCTCCACCAGTCGAAATGGCGCGACTCCAAAAGCCAGATCGCCGCGATGGCAATACTCAATGGTCGCAGCGCCGCATATCTAGCGCTGCGCCAGGTCTGCGCATATCCCGCCACCGCAAACAACAAGAACGGCGAATAGACGAACAATCCCCGCGACGGGCTAAAGAGCAAGCCCGCTAGCCCCACGGAAATGGGCGTTTGCCAGATTTCTGGTTTGCCGGTTTTGGACTCGGCGACGTTGGTGATCTCGGTTTGTCCAAACGCCAGAGGCGACCCCCAATAATGTTGGTTGTAGGCCAACAAGAATAGTGCCAGCGGCGCGCCGGCGGCGGCAAAGATGAACGCCTGTCGGCGATTGACAATCGTCAGATACGCGCCCACGGCCAGCACGATCAAGGCGCTGGTCGGGCGGCACAGCGTCGCCGCGCCCAGCGCTAGGCCCAGGGCCGCGGCGTGCCAATCGCCATGCCGCAGCCGAACCAGGTGATAGGCGCCCATGGCGATGAACAGTTCCGTCGGGCCGTGCTGCCACAGCGCTTGGCTGCTGGTGCTCCAAACACAGGTCCCCAGCCCATAGGCTAGCGCGATGACCAGCGCCTGCTTACGCTCAACAAACTGCGCGGCAGTCAGAAAAACGTACACGGCCGAACCGGTCACGCACAGCGAGGCGACCATCTTAGCCGCGAACCAAAACAACACCGGATGATCGCACAAGGGACTGGCCCACAGATTGGCAAGCGCGAACACCGGCAGCGCCACCAACGATGCCCCCGCGGCAAACGTGCAGGCATACACGCCCGGCCGGCGCGTCGGGACAATCATGTCTCTGTGATCAGCGTCGTCCAGCGGCCTTAAGTTGCCTTGCTGAATCTGTCGCCTCAGTTCCGCGTCTAGATAGTTCAGGGTGATTGGCCGATCTGGCGCGCCACGCCATTGCCAGACAAACATGCTCGGCATCTCCGTGGCGGAGAGCGACAGATTGCGCTCGTGCAAGACGCTTTCGGCCAACTGCATGCTGGCCAAGGCGTCGTTGAACGGCATAATGTCGCGATTGGCGTGATAAACCGCCAGCAAGCCAACGAACAACCCAACGGCCCACACGCCCGCGCGTCGCGCGATTGGCATGGTGCGGGGCAGTGACGTTGTGGAGAGTGACAAACGACAGTCCAATGAGTTAACCAGTGCGCCGCCATGTCCAAATGGCGCCGCGGCAGCGCGTGGCAATCGAGTATAGTTGGGCGGCGCGGTGGTAGAAATCGGCAGTATGGATGACTGGCGGGACACATCGCATCATCTAGCCGGTTTGCTCTTATCCCCAAGAAGGAATACGAATGCACTGGATTGCTGTTGCGATCGGCGGCGCTGTCGGATCGGTGATGCGCTATCTCCTGGCCGGTTGGATTCAACAATCCAGCGCATGGGTGTTTCCGCTGGGCACGTTCGCGGTCAATGTGATTGGCTGTTTTGTCATTGGTGTGCTAGCGGCGTTTTTCGAATGCGCGCCGGCAGTGCGGCCCGAATGGCGAGTCGGCCTCATGGCGGGCGTGCTGGGCGGATTTACGACGTTCTCGACGTTTGGTTTGGAAACCTTTCGTCTCGCCAGTTCGGCAGAGTGGAAACTGGCGCTGGTCAATGTGTTGGCCAGCACCGTTTTTGGAGTCTTCGCCGTCTGGTGCGGCTATCGAGCCACTTTGCAATTTGCCGCGGGATAGACTGCTGGCGGCGTCGCGCCGTGTTAACTAGGCTATTGGATTCGCCGCCACCGCGTCCCACCCGAGCGCCGCATGTCCAGCACCAAAGTCGATGTCGCTGAACTGGGAGAGATCCAGGAGACCCTGCTGATCACGCTCTGGGCGCGCGCCGCCGAATCGCAAGAGCCCCAGCCGATACTGCGCGATCCGCGGGCCACGGAGATCGTCCGCCAGATCGACTACGATTTCGACCGCTTTCGCCGCGAAACAAAGCTTACCCAGCCCACTGCCTGCGTGCGGGCCACGGTGTTCGACCGCTGGGTACGGCAGTTCATGGAGGAGCATCCCGACGGCGCGATCATCGAGATCGGCGCCGGTCTGGATACCCGCTTCGAGCGTCTCGACAACGGCCGGATCCGCTGGTTCGATCTCGACATGCCCGATTCGATGAGCGTGCGCCGGAGGTTCTTTCAAGAGACCGATCGCCGCCGATTCATCACCAGTTCAGTGCTCGATCCGAGTTGGCTCGAGCAAGTGAAAGCCTGCGGCGCCGAGCATTACTTCATCATCTCCGAGGGGGTGCTGTTGTACTTCAGCGAAGCGCAGGTGAAGCAAGTGCTGGGGCTATTGGCCGACGCGTTCCCGGGCGCCTGTTTCGCCTTTGACAGTTGCGCGCGCTGGGCGCAAGAAAACTCGCGCAAGCTGGAAGCGGTGAAGATCACCAACGCCGAGTTCCGCTGGGGCATCGACGACATTCATGAGATCGAGGCCTGGGATCCCCGCTATCGGGTGCTGGAGGCCGACACCACCATGAACTACCACCGCCAGCGTTACCCGTGGCCAATCCGCTTCTTCACGTATTGGTTTCCCAAGACGCGGATGCTGTTTTCGATCAACCTGGTGCGGCTGGGCGGCTGACGCCGCGCGTCACACCGATAGCGGCGCCAACGGCGCCTGGCTGCCGGCGGGTTCTTCGTTCAGCGCCTCCAGCAATCGGCAGGTCGTGTCCAACGCGTCGGTCTCGGCCATCTTCTTGGCGTACAGGCGGCAGCGCTCCGCCACGTCGGGCGATTCCAACAGTTCGCGAATCACGCGACTGGCGCGGCGAACCGTGTATTTGCCGATCTTCAAAAAGCCCGACGCCTTCAGGCGCAATAGCCGCTGCGAGTTATCAGGCTGATCGTAGACCATTGGCACGGTGAGTTGTGGGATGCCCGCCGCCAGTGTGTGCGCAATCGTGCCGATGCCGCCATGATGCACATGGAAGCAGCAGCGATGCAGCACCTTGTCTAACGGGACAAAGCGGAAGTAGGCGATTTCGGGAGGCAGGTTGTCTGGAATCTGCTCGGGGTGCGGCGTGATCAAAATGGCGCGACGCCGCAGGCTCTTGGCGATCTCGACCGAGGTTTGGAAATATCGGTGCGCTTCGTTGGTCACTGAGCTTTGCATGAACAGGATCGGCGGATCGCCGGCTTCCAAAAAACTCTCCAACTCAGGCGAAGCGAATTCGTCGTGCTTCACCTTGAGAATCGGAAAGCCCGGCAACCGCGTCTGCGGTGGATAGTCAGCCTGCGGGGGGTTGAACCACTCGGGGTACATCGCCAGCACCAATTGCGGCGAGTTCCACCAGTGTTTCATGATGAAGTTGGCCGGCGGCATCCCTAATTCGGCGCGGAACTCGTTGGTCGGCGGCGCCATTCCCTTGTCGACGACCCAATCGATCAGCCGATCAAGCCCCGCCGGAACAAAGCGCGGAGTCCACTCGGGCAGGCCCACCGGGTCGTAGATGCTGCGCAGCCACATCGGCTGCAGATGCACCGTGGCCGTCGGCACTCCCAGCTTTTCCTGGGCGATGCGCGCGCCAAAGGCATAGCCCTGCGACGCCACGACGGTTTCGCCGGGCACATAGCGCTCTTCAATCAAGCGATAGACTTTGGGGATTTGGTCTTTGACCAACTCCCCCATCTCCTTGAGGGCCCGCGCGCCAGACCAGTTGACCTGACCTTCGAGAAACACCTGGTATTGCTCTTCGGAGAGCGATTCGGCGTACTCAAACCCTTCCTTGCGAAACATGTCGATGAAATGAGCGTTGCCCACCAGCGTGACGCGGTGTCCGCGCTCGCGCAAGGCTCGGCCAATGATGATGAAGGGGAGCGTGTCGCCCATGCTCCCCACGGAGACGAGGATGGCATGCATGAAAGAAGCGCGTCGAAAAGGATCGGATAGACCACGCGGCGCCCGATGCAACCGGGCCATCGCCGCGTTTCCAGAGCCCAACATCGTAGCCGATTCGCGCGGCTACCGCAGCGCTTCGATCGGTTTGATGCGCATGGCGCTCAAGGCCGGAAACAGTCCCCCCGCCACCCCCATCACAATCGAGAAGGTCCCCGCGAGCAACAAGGTGGGCAGGTCGACGCGAAAGGCGAATTGCACTTGCCGCGCGCCGATGTCGGTGTTCTGGGTGATGCCGTTGACCAGGTACCCCACGCCCGCCCCCAACAGCCCCCCCACAATGGCGATCAGAATCGATTCTGTGAGGAACGACAGCAAAATCTCCCGCGGTTGAAACCCCATGATTCGCATCACCGCGATGTCTTTGATGCGTTGATTGATCGCGGCGTACATGGTGTTCATCACGCCGAAGATGGCGCCGACGCCCATGAACCAAGCAATGACCCAGGCGGCGGATTCGAGAAACTTGGTTTGCTCGGCCTGCTTGGCGTAGTAGTTGGTTTCGGTTTGGGCTTCAACATTCATGCGGCGGCTCTTGGTGAGCGAATTCGCCAGACGCACGGCCTCATCGGGATTCGCCGCGCGCATGCAAACGCTGGTGTACAGCCCCTCGCGCTTGAACTGGCTGGCCAGTTCGCTCAAATCGCACCAGATTTCAGATTCTAGCGCCGAGCCGGCCGCCGAAAACACCCCCACCACCCGCCACTGTTTGCGGCCAATCGTGAACGAATCGCCAATCTTCAACTGGTTGCTTTGCGCCACCCCTTTGCCAATGACCACCTCGCTGGCGCCCGGTCGAAACCGCCGTCCCGACTCAAAGCGCACCTTGCTATGCACATCGAACGCGGCGGGCACCACCCCGCGCACCGCCAGCACGGCGTAGTCGTTCTTGGTCAAAAAGCGATTGGCGATCACGAACAGTTCGCGACTGACGAGCGGCCTGCCCCCCTCTGGGCCAGCGAAGCCGCGCGTGCTTTCGAGCTGCGAGATAACACCCCGATCCATTTGACTTAAGATCTCATCGCCAGCCCCCTTGCTGAGCACCACCACGTTCTCTGGCTCGCCGCTGGTGGCGCATACCTCTTGGATGCCGTTGATGAAAGCCAGCATCACAATCAGCGCCCCCACTACCAACGTAAAGCCCGATGCCGTCATCAGCGTGGTCTTCCAACGCACGATCAGGCTGCGGTAGTTGTAGGAGACTGGGACCATGCTCAAGCAATCCGGGAAAAGACTTCCGAGACTTTGACTTTGCGGGCATTCCACGCCGGAATCGCGCTGCCAATAAAGCCCACGCCCGCCCCCAGCAAAAAGCCTTGCAGCAGCATGTATTCCGTCACCGGAAACAAAATCATAAAGCCGGCAAACGCGTTATCGGTGGGTAGAACTCCGGCCAACGAAAGCTGCGACACCGCGTAGGCGATCGAAGCGCCAAACAGCCCGCTCATCCCGCCGACAAACGTCGCTTCTCCAATGACCAGCGCCATGATGTGCACCGGCGCAAAGCCCAGCACCTTGAGCACCGCCATTTCGACGCGCCGCTCGCGCGTGGAAATGCTGATCGCGTTCGACAGGATGATCACCATGTCCAATAGCAAGATCGCCACCACCATGCGAATGATCGCCAGGATCGCTTGGGCCCGTTCGGCGATACGCGCGACGCCAGCCGACTCCGTCTCGACTTTCAGCTCGGGCTGACGAAAGTTCTCTTGAATCCGCGCGGTCACCGAGTTCACGTCGCGCAACTCGCGTAGCAGCAACCACACGATGCTCACACTTTCTTTGTTGCTGGCGGCTTCTTCGAAATAGTCGTTGCGAAAGAAGAAGTTGAGCGCCCACGTGCCCGGCGGCGCAATGCCCACCACCTTGAAAGTGAGGTTCTTGCCCAGGTGGGAGGTGCTGTGAAAGGTGAACTGTTGGCCGACCTTCCAGTTCATCGCGGTGGCGATCGATGCGCCCAGGATGCAGCCGTTCTTTTCATTCCGCAGGGCCTCGATCGCCGCTGGGTCAACCTTCTCCAGCCCCGGGTGCATGCGCACAATGTTCTCGACGCGGGTGGCGATGCCGAGTCCCGCTTTGTCGCGGCTCATGGCGTCGTCGAAAAAGCCGGTGTACAGGTTCCACACCGTCCAATCTTGCACGCCCGGAATTTTGGTGAGCTGCGGCAGATACTTGACCGGCACCTCGCTCGGCGCCACCCAGCGCTCGGTGACAATCAATTTCGACTGGGCCGACTCGCTGCTTAGTTGCACCTCGACCGCCGAAGTCACCGTGACGACGATCGTGCAAATCGTCACCAGCACCGTCACGGCCAGCGCGGTGAGTGTGGTGCGAACTTTGCTTCGCCCCAGGTTCTTCAGGACTAAGACGACAAATTTTCCCACGGTGGGAGTCGATTCGTTGACAAGGTTGGAACGTGGCGAGCGGCGCGGTACGCGCCGACAATCGCAGGGTCGGGCAGGCGGCTAGTGCGGCTCGAGTTCGGCGCCGGTTGGCGCGGCGCCCACCGGTTGCCGGGCTGAACGGCGCGGGCTGGGGGGATTGATACGGTCCTCCACTAGCACGCCGCTGTCGATCCGCAGCACACGGCGGGTGCGCGCCGCGCAGGTGGGATCGTGCGTCACCAGCAGAATCGATTTTTTCAAGTTCTCTTGCAGGTCTTGGAGCAGATCGAGAATCTCCTTCGACTTTTTCGTGTCTAGATCGCCTGTCGGCTCGTCGGCCACGATCAGCGCCGGGTCGGTGGCCAGCGCCCGCGCAATGCCTACCCTCTGCTGCTCGCCGCCGGAGAGCTGTCCCGGACGATGTGTGAGGCGATGATCTAGCCCGACGGCCTCCAGCACGGTGAGCACCTGTTCGCGGCGCCGCTTGGCCGACATGCGCATCAACAGCAGCGGCAACTCCACGTTCTCATAGGCCGTGAGCACGGGGATCAAATGAAAGAACTGAAACACAAACCCAATCGCGTTGGTGCGCCAGCGCGCCAAGCTCGCTTCGTCGAGATGGGTGATGTCCACGTCACCCACCACTACCTTGCCGGTCGTCGGTTGGTCGAGCCCGGCAATCAAATTGAGAAGCGTGGTCTTGCCGGAACCGCTCGGCCCAATCAACGCGACAAAGTCTCCCTTGGCGATGTCCAAATCGACGTGATGTAACACCTGCACTTTCTCGCTGCCGCGAGCGTAGTGCTTGGAGACGCCACGCAAATGCACAATGGAACCGTCCGACATGGATTTTTCGCCAACTCGATCTAGGCGGATGCCTGAGTGCGGATTTTCACGCTTTGGCCGTCCTGCAGATCGGAGGCTGGCGCCTGAATGACAATGTCGCCCTTCGTGAGCCCGCTCTTGATTTCGACGTCGCTATCAACCGTGGCGCCCAACTCCACCACCCGTTTGTGGGCGATTTGATTCTCCACCACGTAGACATACGACTGATCGCCGTCTTTGAGCAGCGCCGATTGCGGCACGGTAGGCACGCTGTTTTCCGCTGCGGCCGCCTTCGTGGCGTCGGGCTCAAACGTCACCTGGCAGTTCATGTTCACCATCAGGCGATCGTCTGGGTTGTCGATCTTCACATGTACCGTGCCGACACCGCGCGCCACGTTTAAAACGGGCTCAATGAAGCTGACATGCGCCTCGTACTTCTGATCTTTGTACGCGTCCGGCACGATGACGCACTTTTGGCCGATCTGCACGTCTTTGAGGCTGTCTTCCTGCACGTCGACTTGCGCCAACAGGTCGTTCATGTCGGCCACTTCGCACAGGCTGGTGAAGGCCAATTCGGGGTGAATGTCTTCACCTGCCTCGGCCGTCTTGCGCAGCACGACGCCGTCGATTGGCGATTCGAGTCGCGTGACCAGGCGCCAATATTGGCTATTGGCAAGCGCCGCCTCGTTGCGCCGCACTTCGGCCTCTGCCGCGGCGATGCGCTCTTCGCGCGGGCCGCGCTTGATGAGCGCCACCTGCTGCTCTTGATTGCGCAGCGTAGCTTGCGCCTCGGTGTATTTCGAGACCGTTTGCACCATCTCGGCGTCGGTCACGGCATCGTTGTTCCGTTTGTTCAATTCGATGCGACGTTCCAACTCGCTCTTCAGAAACTCGGCGGTCGCCTTGGCTTGGTCGCGCAGCGCCTCGGCGGCGGCAATTTCTTCGGGCAATGCCCCATTCTGCAATTCGCGCAGTTGAATCTGGGCCATTTCGAGCGAAGCCTTGGCCTGATCGACTTGTGCTTGATAAGTCGTCGGATCGACCTGGGCAATCAGTTGCCCCTTGGTCACCTTGTCGCCGACGCTAACCGGAAACTCAATGATCGTGCCGGCCGACCGGGGAGTGATCTTCACGACATGTCGTGGATAAACAAATCCAGCCAACTGCAATGATTCAGCTGGCTTGGGCGCTCCAAAACTGAACGCTTCGAACTCTTTCAATTCTCCGGCGCCCCCCGTGCCGCGATACTTGGCGGCCAAACCAGCGCCGCCGGCGATCGCCGCCAGCGCGATCAGCCAAGTGATGCGCCGTCGCCAACTGCCGCCGTCGCGACGCCGTTCGGCCTCTCCGAGCTGCAACGAACGCAATCGCACGGACATCGGCTCCTCTGGCCCGTCAGCCATGTCAGTTGTTTGAGGCGCCCGTTGCACTTCGGTGGCCATCGTTTGCACCTTGTCAGATTCGGTGAACTAAAGATCAATCCGGCGGCGCCATCGCAATGCACACAGCGGCCGATTCATTTCGTATGCGAACCAACTTCTGAGCCTAACGAACGTCATTGCCGCTGACCAGTCGCCATCGCCGCGACGCCAGCGCCTGATGAAGAATCCAGCCAGCGCTGAGGGCCCCCATTGTCGGCTGGCGCGGTCATGGGCGCCATGGCGTACGCGATCACATGCTCCGACCAGGTGACGCTATGGACTACAAAGCGTTCATCCGTCGGCACATACTGCACCAGTACGCAACCTTCACCATCCGCGTCTATCGCCAAAAAGTCCTTGGGGCGGCCCTGGAGCCCCGTGCCTAACAGCTTGGCCACCGCCTCCTTGGCGCACCACAAGCGCACCGCCCAGCTCGCTCCTGGCAATTGTCCTTCCAGGCTGTCGAGCAAGGCTCGTTCGGCTTCTGTAGCCATATACGGCAACACATCTTGCATGGGTCGGGCAAGCGCCTCGACATCCACGCCCACTGCAAAATCGCTCGCCACCCCCACCGCCAAGTCGTTGGTGTGCGACAGACTAATCCGTGGCCAAGCCGGATCGCCGATCGGCGTCAGATGCGGGGCGCCCTGCTCGTCGTGTACCAACATCAGGTCGGCAGGATGCGGATACTCGGTTCCGTGCCGCCGCGCCCACCAAACGCGCACCGCGTCTTTCACGGCACAGCGCGACATGACGCGCTGCCGCCGCTGCTTGTGACCTTCCAGCAGCCAATACTCGCGCATTTCCTCGGAATGCAGGAAAATCCGGCCCGCCCAATCGGGGTCGATGTCCTTGAAGTCTTGCCGCTCGACGACGACCAAGGCACTACCCTCGGGCAGGCCCGGCACGGCCAACTCCTCGCCAATCAAGTAGCGGTTCGGCAGACGCGTCGAGTCGGCGTATTTGGTCGACCACTTCCACAAAAATTCGGTCCAATTGGCGACCCGCAGCCAAAGGCCCCCCTGGCCATCCTCGATTTCGATGTTGAAGCGCATCTGCTTGGTGTCGGGATTGATCTCGACCACCTCCATCCTCACCGGCAACACTGCGCCGGCGTCCGGCATTGGTCCGTAAAGCTCCAATTTCTCAAAACCGGTGGGCAGGATGTACAGGTCGTTGGCCAAGGCCCACAGTCCCACGATCTGCCCGATGCCATCCATCAAGCACGGATCGGTGAGCAACATTGGCTCGGACAACGACGCGAACAATCGCTCGCGCGGCATGGCGCGCAGCCAAGCCGAGGCGCCCGGATTGCCAAACCGGTCCATCTCGGCGACGCAGTGGAACGCCGGGCCATGAAACATCAGCCGTTCGGTGTATACCTGCTCGCCGGTAAACGGCCATGGGCCGTCCTGGCTGGAGTCGGCGATGGCGAAATTCAGGTCTTGTCGGTAACCCTCCGCCATCAGCACTGTGGCGGAAAAACTAAGCTTGTCTTCGAAGTAGATCTGGCAGTTCACGCGGCGCACGCCCGTTTCCGGGTCGTCCCCCGCCACGCGACATTCCACCCGCACCGGCGCCCGCTCCTGGTCGCGCAGGCCCACCCAGCGCAAGCCGCGCACCTGCTCAAAACCGATCAATCCCTTGCCGGGCGAGAGCAAAGCCGCCCCCTCGGCGACAAACTCCATGCTCATGGTCAACGGTTGCACCGGCAACCGCTCGGCCAGCGGCTTGTTCTCGGCATGCACGAACAAGTGATCGTGAACAAACAAATCTTCGACCAGATCGAGGTCGCGCTCGATGAAGATCTCCTGCTCTGGCACATAACCCACCACTCGACCCAATACCGGCAGAGGCATCCCAGCAAACGGCGCGTGATAGTCCACTGACTCTTCGACTGGTTCTGACTCGGCAGCGGATTGCGCCGCTGCAGCCTCTTCCGTGACTGGCGTTTCGGTTGGTGCGACGTCCGCTGTCGCGGCGCTTGCTGCCGCTTGGCGTTCCAGGGCGCGGCGCGGAATTACGCTCTCGTGATACAAGGGGCTCCAATCAATTCGCAGCGGTATCTCAATCTTGCGTGGTTGAGGCTCGCTCGCCGTGGCGTCCAAATCCAACCGTGTGGCGCTGCGGGTCTCGAACAGCGGCGACAGGCTCAGCGGCACGCCGGCGATGAGCAGCGTGGCGCACAGATGATGCAGTTGGGTGATTGGGTCGCGCGTGTCGACATCGAGCGCCGCGGTGACCGTCTTGGCGCCTTCGGGGAGTAGCCGCTCCAGATGCGCGGCCATGTGCCCACCCCCTACCTGCACAAAGACGCGCGCGCCGTCGTCGTACATGCGACGAATCGTCTGCCAAATGCGCAACGGATGATCGATGTTGAGCATCAGCGTTTCGCGGATGCCCGCCGCGTCGTCGGGGTACTTGTCGGCTAAGATCGACGAGTACAGATCGATCTGCGGCTTCTTGAGATCAAACCCCTCGGGGTTCAATTCTGTCGTCAGTTCGTCGCGCAGGTGGCTCAAGGCCGGAGTGTGGATTGGCGGATACGGTAGCAGCGTGACCAGCACCTGCTCTTTGCGCAGTTCCTCGCCCACGCGCATTAACCCCTCGCGCTCGCCGCCAAAGATCACTCCCTCGGGCGCCATGTAAATGGCCATATACGTGCCCGGGTTCTGGTCCAAAAGCGGCTGCACCTTTTCGGCGCTGGCCCAGGCAAAGGCCAGTCGCTGGCCGCTCAGGTCGCGAGTATCGACGTTCACCACCTTCCAGAAGTCGGGCGCTGTCTCGTGGAAATCGCATACGCCGGCCACGCAGAGCGCCGCCATTTCTCCCTGGCTCTGACCGGCCACCATATCGACCGGAATGTTGAACTTGCGCAGCAGCACCCAGCCCACCCAATTGCTGAGCGTCACACCCATCGCGGCCAAATAGCGCTCGTGCGCGGGCGCATCGGTGGCCGTGTACTCATCGACCTTGGGGGGCGCCAACCGCTTCTTCAGCTTGGCTCGATATTCCTCGGGCAGGCTCGCCGGCGGAGAAAAGACCGAGCTGGTCGGAATGGTGTCCTCGGGATGCCGGTCGCGATCCTCAAAGAAGTCGAACTCTTCGCGCACCTCGGGGAAGTGCATGCACAGTTCGAGCAAATGATCGGGATAGTTGCCGATCAGCCCCGGAAAGCCCATGCCGGGAAAGATGTAGGCGATTTTTCCTTCCTGGCGCGTGGCGGCGTCGGAATAGTAAATCTCCTCCACGTCGTCGAACCCGCGGTTGGTCGTCAAACGTTCCTTGGCCAGCTTGGCAAAGCGGTCCAGCGAAGCGAAATCGTCGCAAATGATCGTCAGCTTATGCGCATGGGCCTGCTCAACTTCGCCCGCCAGCGTAAGCGCCACATCGGCCAAGGTGGCGTTTTGCCAATCTTGCGCGAGATAGCGCTCCAAGCGTTCGATTCGCGCGGTGAGTTCCGCAGCCGACTCCGCGGAGAAAACCAACAGTTCGCTCGCTCGGCGAACCGACGGCTGAATCGGTCTGGGAATGGCCACCATCGACGAGCGGCCAGTTTCCGCGGCGACTTCCTCCATCACCACATGCGCGTTGATGCCGCCAAAGCCGAACGCGTTGGCGCCCGCACGGCGCGGCCCCAAGGCCGGATTATGGACCCACGGCCGCGCTTGCGTCGCCACATAAAACGGCGCGTCGATCAGTTCCTCGCGCGGCTGATCGCAATTGAGCGTGGGCGGAATGATCTTGTTCGAAAGCGCCATGGCGATCTTGATGAACGAGGCCATGCCCGCCGCCGGCATGGTGTGGCCGATCATCGATTTCACGCTGCCCATGGCGCGGGCAGTTGGCGGTTGGCTGCTCGTGCCATAGAAGGTCTTGATCGTCTCCACCTCAACGGCGTCGCCGACCACGGTGCCGGTGCCATGCAATTCCAACAGGTTGATGGAGTCGCGATCGACTCCCGCGTCGCGATAGGCGTTTTCGAGGCACAGGACCTGTCCACCGCTGGATGGGGCCAGCACATCGACATCGCCGCCGTCGCTGGCCGAGCCCACCCCTTTGACGATGGCGTAGATGGAGTCACCGTCGCGCAGCGCGTCTTCCAACCGCTTGAGGATGACGGCGCCCCCCCCTTCGCCCACCAATAGACCGTCGGAGCGACGATCGAGCGGACGACTGATCTGCGCGGCCGATAGCGCGCCCAGCCGCGTAAAGACATACAAAAACGACGGCGTCATGCTCAAAAAGAGCCCCGCCGCCACCGCCAGATCGCACTGGTGCATGCGCAGCCGATGCGTGGCCTGCTCGACGGCCAATAGCGACGATGCGCAAGCGGCGTCGACCGCGTAGGCCGCGCCGCGCAGGTTGAGGCGGTTGGCCGTGCGGCTGGCCGTGATGTTCGACACCGCGGTCGACACATTGTCGATCGCCTTGGGAGTGCAGGTGCCGCGGCAGAACGCTTCGATCTCGTCGCGGCGCCCGCGCAGCAAGTCGGGGAATTGGCGGTCGATCAGTTCGAGCACCATGTCGAACATCTCGGCCCGCATGGTCAATTCGACCAGCTTGCCGGTGGGGTACGCCCCGCGGCCAATGATCACATCGGTGCGGCGGCGCACGGCGGCGTCGGCGGCGACACGCGCGTCGCGCAGCGCCAAATCGACCAGTTCCAACATGAAGAATTGATCGGGGTCGCCGTGCTTGACCAGGTTCGGCGGAATCCCGTACGGAACCGGATTGAACACCACCTCGTCGAGGAAGCCACCCCGATGAAACGGTATGTGCGCATCGTGATCGGCGGGCACGTAAAAGTTGGCGTGCTCGCGAAAACGCTGGGCAGGAAGATCGCGAATGCCGTCGACGCCATTCGCCAAATTGTGCCAATACTGGGCAAGGTTGGCCGCTTGAGGAAAGCGGCAGGCCATGCCCACCACGGCGATGTCGTGGTCCTTCATCATGCTCCGCTACCGACCGCTACGCCGAGCATTTGCTCCACACTGCCGCTGACCACGACCTCGGCGCTCGTGTCGGCATGATTTCTTGTCTCGTCCAGGAAGAACCGCACGCCGACGTCGATCGGAATCAGGTCGAATCCCACCGTCGCGTACATGCGCCGCAGTTCGTCGGTCACCATCCCACCATCCCACGGGCCCCAGTTGATCGCAACCACGCGGGTGGGCCAGCGGCGCGACAAATAGTCGGCCAGCTTGTTCAAAAACTCGTTGGCGGCGCTGTAATCGACTTGACCGGTATTACCGAACCGGCCAGAAACCGAAGAGAAGAACACCAAAAACTTCAGCCCCTCGGGACGCAGTTTGGCTGCCAAGGTCAGCGCGCTGTCGACCTTGGTGCGGAACACATTGGCGAACGACTCCGGCGTCTTGTCGCAAATCCGCTTGTCCTCGATGATCCCCGCGCCATGGACCACGCCATCTAGCCGGCCGTGGCGAGCGTAAATGTCGTCCACCAGCGCGCCCAAGGCCGCGGCGTCGCGGACGTCCAGCGAATGGTATTCGACCGCCGACGCGGCCTTATGGCACGCCTCGTAATTCGCCCGAATCTGTCGATCCTTAAGCACGCGGGCGACACGCTTTTCGATGTCCGCCGGAGTCAATCGCTCGCCACTCTGTCGCGATTGCTCAATCAGCCGCTTGCGCACCTCTTGTGCGGACAGTCCGCGCGTGGCCGACGGTTCCTCCCCCGGCAGCGCCGAACGCCCGACTAGCACCAGCCGGCAGCCCGTCTCACGCGCCAGGCCAATTGCCGTGTCGGCCGTGACGCCAAACGCGCCACCCGTCACCAGCACCACCGCCTGGGCGTCGATGCGCGCCGAGAGATTGCCGCTGCTCACCGGAGCCGGCACGAGATCGAGCTTCCAGCGCCCTTTGCGCGTCAGCCCCACCTCAATCAAGTCGTCGTCCGCGGCAAACTCGTCCAACAGTCGTGTCGACAACACATGCGGTTCGAGCGATAGATCGATGTCGATCGTCTTGACCGTGAGTTGCGGCGCCTCGCGCCGTAGCGTCTTGGCGATGCCGAGCGTGCCAGCGCCGTCTAGCGCGGCCTCGTCGGCGTCTTCGCCGAGTCCGAATTGCCCCCCCAGACCGGTCACGTTGTAGAAATAGCCGCCGCCAGCGACGGCGCTGTCGCGCAAGTCGTTTTCAAATTCACGCGCCAAGTTGAAGGTCCACAAGCTCAACCGCAATGCGTTCTCGGGCTCGCCGCCAGGATGTCCAAACGGTGGGCAGATGCCCAGCAGATTGATGACGCAGCCGGTCAGACTGTCGTCGGCGCCCTTGAGTTTGGCGTGTAGCTCCGCCACCTGCCGCGGATTGCCCAAATCGGCCTCAAACCGATCGGCGCTCGCCTGGCGCAGTTGAGCGCCGGGCACAAGATGACGTACGCGATATCCCTCGGAGACAAGGGCCGCGCCAATCGCCGTCGACACCTCGCGGACGTCGCCGACGATCAGAATCAGTTGTCGCTCAGGGAATTTTTTTTTTGCCCGGCGACTTCCAACGGCGCCTCGGCTGCGGTTAAAGCGTACCGATCCACTTGACCGTTTGCCTGGCCATTGGTGTGCGGCGCGCCGTTCGTGGCGGGCTGGCTTGGCTTGGCCGCGCCAGTCGATTTGCTCAAGATCGCGGTACGGCGACGATCATACGAGTTGATGATGTCCTTGAGCGTCTTCAGCTTGGTGAACTCGACCAATTGCTCTTCTTCGTCCTGATCCTCGTCGGCGAAGTAGTCGTGGTACTTCTTGAGGTTGCTAAAGATCTCCACGGTCTTGATGGAGTCGATGCCCAATCCCGCCTCAAGCGGCAACGTCTCGTCGAGCATGTCGACCGGATATCCCGTTCGCTCGCTGACGATCTCCAACAGATCGTTGCGGAACTCATCGGTCGTCGGCGGTCCGCCAGCGGCCTCGGCAACCGGCGCCGCCGGCTTGCTGGTGTGTTGTCCGTTCTGCGACGCGGGCGCCGTCGCTACTGGCGCCGCGGCGACCGTAGTCGGCGCAACCGCTGGCTTGGGCGCCGCCAGATTCGGAACCGCCACGGGGGGCCGCGCTGCCGCTGGCACGGCCACCGCACGCGGCATCGCAGCCGCGCTTGGCGCAGCCACCGGGGCCGCCGCAATCGGCGCGACAGCGATTGGCGGCGCTGGCGGGGCATAGGCGACCGGCGCCGCAATGGCCGGCAGCGCCGCCGGCGCGGCGATGGCAATGGGGGTCAGCGACGCGCCTTGCAGGCAGTGCGCCAGCACGCGCTCTTGAGTATCCAGATAGCGCTCGATCATTCGCTGTTGCGACTGTTGAAATTCGAGCAATTGGCGAGTGGTCGCTTGAAACTGCCCGAACATCTCCAAACCGGCGGTTGTGATCGAAGGCCCATTGCCGGTTTCGCCGTGCGAGCTGGTCATACTCGGAGTCGTCCTATGAAAAGTCGATGTCGGAATGATGGGGGGCGCGGGCGGAACTGCCACCGCTGCGCGAATCACGGGGGGCGGAACAGGCGCCACGGGCAGTGGTTGCCGCGGCAAACTCGACACCGGCGAAACCGGCGTCAGGGGCTCGGGTGGGGTCGAAACTATTGGCTCGACCGGCGCGCCGCTCGAAGCGGCCGAAGTGTCATTGTGAACCGGCAAAGGTGAATTTTCTACCCCCTGAGGCGCGGCCAGGGGTGTTGTTTTCTGTTGGCTTGCCTGCGGAATAGCGGGCGCCGCCGGTTCGCCGCTGGTTTCCAGCGGCTTCATGCCAAATTTGGCCCGCAGTCCCGAACCATCCCGCTTGCGTTCCGGCAGCGGGGTTACAGGTACGGCCTTCGACGGGCCCAAGACCCAATCGGTCGGCTTGTACGTCGCCAGGGCGCGGGCATGCTTGCAAAACGCGTCGACCGACATCGTTTCCAGGCTGCGGGCACGGAACCAATCGGCCAAATCGACCGGTAGCCCCAGCGCGGCACACTGAGCCAGCAGATGGCCAAACTGGGTCCAACCCTCCCGACCAGGGGCCTCCAGCGCGATGGCCGTGACCGGCTGATCTTTGAGGATCCGGCCAATCAGACTGGTGAGCACCTTGCCCGGCCCAGCCTCGATGAAGAGCCGCGCCCCATCGGCGTAAAGTTGCCGCACCTCTTTCTCGAACTGCACCGGCTCGGAAAAGTGCTGGGTGAGCAGTTCGCGGATGACGGCCGGCGCCGCACCGTGCTCCTCGCCAGTTGTGTTGCTGTAGACCGGGATTTGCGGCTTTTGAAAATCGGCCATGCCAAAGTGCACCGCCATCGCCTCGCTGCCAGCCGACAAGAGCGGGGTGTGAAACGCGGCCGACACCGGCAGGCGGCTGATTTTCAGCCCCTGCCTAGTCAACTCCGTCACCGCCGTCTCAATGGCGCTTTCGCTGCCGCCGATCACTGTTTGATCTGGCGCGTTCATATTGGCCAGATGCAAATCGAGGTCGAGCTCGCGGATGGCCGCCAGCGTGGTTTTGGCGTCGGCTCGCACGGCGGCCATGCCGCCCGGAGCGGTGTGCGCCACCTCGGAGCAAACCTTGCCGCGCATCGCCGAGAGCCACAACAACTCTTGCTCGGTGAGGCAGCCCGCCACATGCAGCGCCACAAGCTCGCCGTAGCTATGCCCCGCCACGCGCCCCGGCCGAATGCCATAACGAGCGAGCAGCTCGGTGGCGAACAACTCCAAAATGCCAAGCGACGGCTGCGCTACGCGCGTCTCAGAAAGCGCCTTGAACTGTGCTTGCCGATCGGCCTCGGCGAAAACCGGCGGCGGGTAGATGTATTTTGAGATAGGCTCGGGCAAGAAGTCGGCCAACAGCGAATTGGCTCGCGAGAAGAGCGGGTGGCCCCAGCGGCTGGTCGACACCAAGTCGCGCAGCATGTTCACGCTTTGCGAACCCTGCCCAGGATACAGGAAGCACACCTGGTCAAGCGGAATCGGCGGCGCTGCGGAGAAGTAAATGCCGCTCGGATCGTTGAACGTGTCTTGTTTGGCAAGTAGTGTTTGCGCGCGGTCTAATCGGGCGCGCAGCTCGGCGACGGTCGAAGCCACAATCGCCAATCGGCAAGCATCTGATTTGGCGGGCCGGTTGTGCTCGTCCACCATGACCGATTGCGCCAATAGCGGCAGGTCTTCAGTCGGCAGGTCGGCCAGTTTGTTGACTAGTTGCGAAATGGCCGTGACCATTTCCGCCTGCGAGGCGCGGCGCCAGATGAAGGTCTCCGCCGCGCGTGGCGATAGATCGAGATCACTCGCAGGGTGGTAGGCGTTGCCGTACTCTTCGAGCACCACATGGAAATTGGTGCCGCCAAAGCCAAACGCGCTCACGCCGGCGCGGCGCGGCTCACCGCCCAGTTCGTCGAGCCAGGGCCGAGTCTCGGTGTTCAAATAAAAGGGACTGGTGGGAAAATCGATGCGCTCGGTCGGCTTTTCCACGCCAATCGTGGGGGGCAGTACTCCATGCTTGAGCGCCAGCGTCGCCTTGATGAGGCTGGCGGCGCCAGCCACAGTTTTGGTGTGACCGATCATCGACTTGACCGAGCCAACCGCCACAAACTGCTTGCGCTCCGTATAGTCGTTGAAGACCTGACTGAGCGTGGTCAGTTCGGCGCCGTCGCCGACCGCCGTGCCGGTGCCGTGCGCCTCGACCAACGAGATCGTGGCGGGCGAGACTTGCGCGTCGTCGTACGCGCGGACGACCGCCTTGGCCTGCCCAGGCGGGTGCGGCGCCGTGAGACTCCGGTTCTTGCCATCGCTAGAACTTCCTATGCCTTTGATTACCGCGTAAATGCGGTCGCCGTCGCGTTCGGCGTCGGCCAACCGCTTCAACACCACCACCGCAATGCCCTCTCCCAAACCAATGCCGTCCGCCGTGTCGTCGAACGGTCGCGAGCGACCGCCCGGCGACAGCGCGTGCGTCTTGCAGAAGCACATATAGCAGAACGGATTGTTCGTCGCGTCGGCCGCCCCCACCAACATCATGTCCGAAGTGTGCGTGCGCAATTGCTCGATCGCCGCGTGCAACGCCGCCAGCGACGCCGCGCACGCCGCGTCGACCACATAGTTCGGGCCGTTCAAATTGAATTCGCGCGCGATCCGCCCCGCGATCACATTCAGCAAGAAGCCGGGGAACGAGTCCTCGGTCCACTCGGGCAGTTGATCTTCCAGCGAGGCGAAGATGCGCTCCCGGTCTTCCGCGCTCAATCCTTCGGCCAGCGGCAAATAGTTCCGCATCATCGTGCGGAAGCTATAACCCGAACCCAGGTCATGCGAGCCGGCCGCCGCGAAGATCACGCCGGCGCGCTCGCGCGGAAAATCGCGCCGGTCATAGCCCGCGTCGGCCATCGCCCGCGCCGCAACCTCCAGCGAAAGAAGCTGCACCGGCTCGATGCTCTTGAGCGCGGCGGGCGGAATGCGCCATTTCATGGGGTCGAACTTCATCTTGCCGATGAAACCGCCCCATTTGGAATAAATGCGGTCCGGCGCGAAGCGGTCGGGGTCGAAATAGTCGTCGGCGTTCCAGCGTTCCTTGGGCACTTCTTCCACGGCGTCGACCGCCTGGAAGATGTTTTGCCAATACTCGCGCAGATTCGCCGCCTGCGGAAACATGCACGACATGCCGACAATCGCGATGTCGTCGCTCTTGGCGCGCTGCGATTCTGGCCCGCGCTGCCACGGCAACCGTCGCGTGGCCAGCTTTTCCAGCAAAGTCACGCTGCCGGCGGCGGCCTCGTCGTGAAACCGCGACAGGGGCAGTGGTTCGTGACGCAGGCCGGCCACCTGGCCGATCATGTACATCCCTTTTTCACGCTGCGTCTCTACATCGACCTCGATCAGGTCGCTGCGTCCACCAGCCCGCGGATCGCTGCCACGATCGCGCCCCTTCGACGCGACTCGCAAGCGGCCGACGTTGAGCATTTCGAGTTCCATGCGGATCTCGTCGCTCGACTTACCGGCCAAAATCAACTCGTGCTTGACGCGATTGAACTCTTCCGCGAAAGGGGTCCTCACGCAGCGCGTGGCATGGCCAATGCCCGACTCCAACAGCACGGTGTGCTCGCAGGAGATCGCTTGCTTCTGAAACTCCTCGGTGATGGCGCCGCATTCCACCGCTTCGTGCGTGAACAGGTACCCCGTCCCCATCAGCACGCCGATCTTCATGCCGCGCGAACTGAGCGGCGCGGCCAGCGCGGCGACCATGGCCGACGACAGCGCGTCGTGTATGCCTCCCGCGAACACCACTTGCACATCATCCGGATGTTCGAGGTTCGCGTCGACCAGCACATCGATGATCGATTGCCACAGACAAAAGCTGGAGCGCGGCCCAACGTGCCCTCCGCATTCGCGCCCTTCAAAGATGAACTTGCGAGCGCCGTCTCTGAGAAAGACCTCCAGCAGGCCGGGCGAGGGTACGTGCAAAAAGCTGGCGATGCCGTCGCTCTCCATGTCCTTGGCCTGGCTCGGACGACCGCCGGCGATGATCGCGAACTTCGGCTTCACCGCCAAAATGGCGTCCATCTGCGCGTTGCGCAACTCAGGTGGCACAAAGCCCAAAATGCCCACGCCCCACGGCTTGTCGCCCAGCCGCTCGCCCGTTTCGGCCAACAACCGGTGCGACTCGTCGCCGCGCATCATCGAGAGCGCGAGAAATGGCATGCCACCATGCGTGGCCACCGCGTCGGCAAAGGCAGCGACGTCGCTCACGCGCGTCATGGGACCTTGAAAGATCGGATAGCGAATGCCAAGCGTCTTGGCCAGTGGCCCCTGAGGCGACAGGGCCTTGTCGCGTTTGGCGCGTGATAGATTCTCTTCGATGTGCCGTTTGTACGCAGCCAGAATTCCGGCCACGTTGATGTGCTTGTCAGCAAGCCGCCGTGCAAAGGCTATCTCTTGCCCCAGCGGAACCAAGCGATCCGCATCGCCGGCGGCGGTAGTCAAGTTATCTCGCAGCGACGCCTCCCAGTCCTCCCCCGCCGCGATCGACCGCTGCAAGCCTTCAAAGGTGCTGCGGCCGCTGCGGGTGAAGAACCGATAAGCTCGCTGGTCGTCGCCGATTGTGGCCGTTTCGCTGCCGTCGAGTTGCTTCCAGCGGCGTTGCTCCACTGGGTCCAGCGGCGATTCGGTGGCCAGCCACAACTGCTCCGAAAGCACAATTCCGGTGGCGCCGGCCAAAAATGCGGCGGCCGCCGTGTCGGGGCCCAGGCCCCCCTGAATCCAATACGGGATCGTCAGCTGTCCGTGTGCCCGCTGCAACAACAAGAACGACGATTCGCCACCGACGCGCCCAGCAGCTTCGTGCCCTTTGAAGATGACGCCATCGAAGCCCGCCTCGGCCGCCGCCAGCCCGTCGGCCAGCGTATAGGCCTCCACCAGCACCCGCGCGGCCATCGAACGAGTTTGTTCGCGAACCTCCGCCAGCGACAAACCAGAGCCGATCAATCCCCCCAACACCAAGGTTGGGCACTCGACGTCGAATAGCAGTTCCTTAAGCACCACCGGATCGCGGGCGCGATCGCTCAATAGATCCCAGCGTACGCCCCATTGGCGCCCCTTGCCCACGTGGCGCTGCAACTCCTCAAATGCCTCGCGCGACGACTCCGGAAAGCTGCCATAACCCAGGTCCAGAATCCCGATCTCGCCCGCACGCGCGGCGGCAATCGCCAACCAGGCATTGCAGTGATGGGCAGGGCTTGTGACCAGGATCGCTGACAACGTCGGATCTCCTTAAAATGACGACGAACAAGCAAGCATGCGAATCGCCAATACTTGGCGGGACGCAAAAAACCGGGAACAGGCGGATCGATCGCCGCAGCGATTCCTTCTAAAAGCGGACAGGACTGGCAAACAACCAGTGCGCCTGTGACACAAAGGGGCGGCGAAAGCGGCGGGAGAAAGACAAGCGATTCGACATCGGCACGTCTCAAACAAGTCGAGTCTCTGATTCCGACGCCTCGGCTGCATGGCTCGTTCACCCAATGGCGACGAATATGCTTAGCGGCCCTTCTGCCCGACAGCGCGCATACGACACAACCACGTTTGTGCTGATCGAAAAAGGCACTAGTTGAGTCGGACGCGACCCTGCGGGAGAGGCCGCGGCTTGCTCATCGAACCACGCTTCCGCGAACGGGAAAACGCAGCCGCATTGCAGGCCATTTTGCCGAGGAGAGTTAGCGAACTAAGTATGACCACCGCAATTTCCGATGTCAACGAACGGCCGCGACTTCTCCAAAATTTCAGAGTGTTCACAACCAACCGTCGTATCATTACTTACGAACACTACGAACCTAAGCTAATGACCCATAGGTGATACACTCGCCGGTGCGCGTAAGTTTCGCGCCACGAACGATTTTTTGCCGCGATTTATACGTTTTTGTACAGCGAGCACGCAGCGCATGGCTAAGTTCGCCCCGCAATTGATCCTGGCGAGTCGATCCCCTCGGCGATGCCAGCTTCTCACAGAAGCCGGCTATCAATTCACCATCCAGCATCCGGCCGACGCCGCCGAATGCGGCATCTGCTCTGGAGAAAGCCCCCCCGCCTATGTAGCCCGGCTGGCCATGCAAAAGGCGGCTGATGTGACCAGCCGCGTCGATCGCGGGTTGATCCTTGGTTGCGACACCGTGGCGGAGTGTCAGGGGCAAATACTCGGCAAACCCATCGACGAGGCGCATGCCCGTCGCATGCTGGAACTGCTGAGCGGTCGCGAACATCGAGTCTACAGCGGCCTTTGCCTCTGGGATCATCCAACTCGACCGCCACGCGTCGAGGTGGCCGTCACCACGCTACTCATGGAACGCCTCTCGAGCACTCAACTCGATGACTATCTCCGTTCGGGATTGTGGGAAGGCAAGGCAGGCGCATTCGGTTATCAAGACCGCACCGGCTGGCTGCACGTCGTTGACGGCAGTGAATCGAATGTCGTGGGGCTGCCCATGGAATTATTGGCCCAGATGCTCGCCGAACTGGCTTAGTGGCCTGCCAGAGCGATCTATCAATCGCTAACAGGCAACCTCAGACAGGCAGCGGTCCAGGATGGCAATCGCCTCGTCTAGCTCGTCGCGAGTGATCGTCAGGGCGGGTGTGAGCGTGATGATACTGCCCATCGTCAACTTGAAGCTCAGTCCCAGGTCGAGCGCTCGGTAAAGCACCTGCTCAGCGGCGTCAGTGGCAGGCTCGCGCGTAGCACGGTCTTTGACCAGTTCGATGCCCAACAGCAACCCAATTCCGCGCACATCGCCTATTAGCGAATGCCGTGCTTGCAACCGCTTCAATTCGGCCATAGCATGCTCGCCCAACAGCCGCGAACGCTCCACGAGCCCCTCGCGCTCGATGAATTCGATCGTCGCCAGTGCGGCCGCGCAGCAGACTGGGTTCTTTTCGTGTGTGTAGTGCCCTAGCGCGCGGTCGGCTGCCACATTCAGGCCATCGCGGGCCAATAGCGCCGCCCAAGGCAAAATCCCGCCCCCCAGCCCCTTGCCGAGCACCAGCATGTCGGGCACGACGCCAAAGTGTTCGCAGGCGAACATGGCGCCGGTGCGCCCGAGCGCGGTGGGAATCTCGTCAAAGATGAGCAGCGCGCCGTGCCGGTTGCAGGCGGCCCGCACCTGGCGCCAATAGTCGGGATGCGGAATATACGGTGTACAGCGAACTGGCTCGGCGATCACAGCCGCCACATCCCCCTCATGTCGCAACACATAGTCGATGTAGTCGGCGCACTTAAGATCGCAGCCGCCGCGCGCGGCGCAGCCCCACAGGCAACGATACTCTCCCGGCGGCGGCACATGCTCGGCGCCCGCCATTAGCGGTCCAATCCGCCCGCGAAACACCTCCTCGCCCCCCACCGAAATCGCGTCGAGTGAGGCGCCATGAAACGAATCCCACATGGAGATCGTTTTGTAGCGCCCCGTAGCCACGCGGGCAAGCTTGAGCGCCATGCCAATTGCGCCGGTTCCGCTGGGACAGAACAGCACGCGATTCAAGTCGCCCGGCGCCAAGGACGCCAACTTTTTGGCGAGATCGATCGCCGGCTGATTCGCGTAGCGGCGGGTGCAAAACGAAAGATCGTCGAGTTGGGACTTGATTGCCGCGATGACGGCCGGATTGGCGAATCCCACCTGATGGACATTGTTGCCGTGAAAATCAAGGTAGCGCCGTCCTTGCAGGTCTTCGATGAACACGCCTTGTGATTGAGCCAGCGCGTTCAAACAGGGTGTGGACAGCGATTGATGCAAGAACCAGCGCGCGTCTTCTTCGAGCACTTCTCGCGTCTGGTCGTCGAGAGCTCGGCGCTGCCAGTCGGCCCGCCGCTGTGAAAGGTTCACGTCTCCCTCGGATCGATCAACCGTTGGTTCTGGCATGAGCGTGTTGGGGCAAAAGCTGGCGGCGCTGGGGCCGCGACAAATCGCGGCGATTGAAGGCACTTGAGTATAGGTAGATGGCGACGCGCATGCTTGCGCCGGTTGGCTGAAGCGCAAAAGTCGGTTGGCACGCGGCACCCAGCTTGCGATAGCAGCAATCACATTTTCGGTTGACACCGGCTTCGGAGACAAACTAGCCTCTATTGGCCGTTGCGCTGGACACCTCCTGCTCTCGATGTCGATTATTTCGGACGTCAGGGCTGGTCAGCGGCATGCCTGGGGCGCAAGATGCAACCAGGGGCATAGCTCATCGGATATCTGCCTTGTCTATCAAGTTCCGAATGGCCCAGCGCTGTGCGCCGTTGCTGCCAGCTCATTGCCCGCCCACAAAGGCAGACGCGGCGCCTCGGCGCGCGCTGCTTTCGGCTGGCAAGTTGTTGGCTGTCTGGTTGCTGATATTGCTGCTCAGCGCACTACCGTTAGCGCCATGTGCCCTCGCCGGAGCCCCGACCCAGGCCGAGCGCGACGCTATTGGTTTGACCGACCTTGTCACGCGCTTGGGCGCGGCGGTGCCCACCGGCGCCAGCGTCACCGTATCGCAGATCGAAGCGCCGCGCACTTCCACCAACGATTACATGGTGAACAACCTTTTGCCTGAATTCGCGGGCAAGACCATCACCGATAAGACGGGTGGCGGCGTGGTGTCGGAGCACGCCAACAATGTGGCGCGCAACTTCTACGGCGCCGATGGCCTTGCGCCTGGCGTGCTTGCGGCCGATATCTACAACGCCAACGATTGGTACTCCAGCGACGTGTTGCGGCTGGAATCGACGGCGCCGCCGGCCATCGAAACGCGCGACGTGCAAAATCATAGTTGGATCGCCAATTACACCGACGGCAGCGCGCCCGATGTCGCCGCCGCCACCGACGTGCTGCGCCGCTTCGACTATATGATCGAACGCGATAATTTTGTCGCTGCGGTGGGCATCAACAACGGCGCGTCGACCACCATGCCAGATGTGCTGGGCAATGCCTACAACGCGATTGCCGTGGGACGTAGCGACGGACAAAGTTCGCTTGGCCCCAGCACAATCGACGTGGCTGGCCGTACGAAGCCAGATATTGTCGCGCCAGCGGTGAATACCAGCGTTGCCACCAGTTGGGTCTCAGGCGCGGCGGCGCTTTTGCTCGATTCCGCCAATGGCAACTCATTCGCCCGCGAATCAGAAACGATTAAGGCGGTACTGCTCGCCGGCGCCGAAAAGTCGCCATTCGACCTGGATGGCGCGACGGCCAGTCTGGCCGACGACTGGTCGCATACCACCACCCAACCTCTCGATCTCCGCTACGGCGCTGGACAGCTTAATGTCGACGAATCGCACCAAATTTTGACCGCTGGCCAGCAACCCGCCAATGGAGCGGCCGAAGTCGGTGGCGTAGGCTGGGATTTTGCCAACATCCTGCCCACCGGCGAGCGCGAGTACTTCTTCAGCGTCGATCCCGAGCATGTGGCGTTCACCTTCTCTGCGATCGCCACTTGGAACCGCCAGATCGAGTTCGAGCATGGATCGGGCGGCGATCCGGCCACATTCACTCCTTCGCTCGCCAATGTCGACATTCGACTTTTCGCCGCTGATGGCTTTACCCGCGGCGCAATGCTTGACGAGAGTGTTTCCACCATCGACAACGTCGAGCACATTTTTCAGCGCGCGCTGCAAAGCGGCCATTACGTGCTGACGGTGGCGACCGATCAACCAGTCGATTTCGCCGTGGCCTGGGACGCTGATCTTGTGCTGAAAGGCGATGCCAACGGCAATGGGATTGTCGATGGCGCCGACTACACCATTTGGGCCGATCATTTCCAGCAATCGCCGCAACCATTCTGGCATGGCGACTTTAACGGCGACGGCGTTGTGGACGGCGCCGACTACACGCTGTGGGCCGACAATTTCACGCCACTGCCAAGCGCCGCGGCCTTGCCCATACCCGAGCCGGCGGCAGGAGTCCTGGCGCTTGTCGGCTGCCTGGTGGGCTGGCTCCTGTTTCGCCGCTAGCAGCGGCCAGCGGGCCTCTCGATGTGTCTCCCCCTGGGCCTGGATAGGCGATCAACTTGGTTTCCAGCGTTCCAGAGTGGCGCCTGCCGCGCGGCGTTAGCCGCGGCATGTGGGACTATGCTCGCACCGATCATATCGCCAACGACTACGACGAATACTTCGCCTACAACCAGCTTTTCGCATTCGACGAGTCGGTGTTGCTCGACGAATTTCGCCACCCCGGCGCCATCGTCGATTTGGGCTGCGGCACTGGTCGTTTGCTGGTCGCGTTTGCGCGGCGCGGCTTTCGCGGTGTGGCCGTAGACCTGTCGCATCCCATGCTGCAAATCGTTGGCAAAAAGGCGGATTCGGAAAGCCTGCCCATTGATCGCGTGCAGGCCAACCTGGTCGACCTCGACTGCCTGGCCGACGCATCGTGCGATTACTGCGTGATCATGTTCAACACGCTTGGCATGATTCGCGGATTGGACAATCGCCTGCGCGTGTTGCGGCACGCCCGACGAATCCTGCGGCCCGGCGGGCGCTTCGCGCTGCATGTGCATAACCGTTGGCAGAACCTGTTCGACCCCCAAGGGCGCTGGTGGCTGCTGGGGTCGCTGCTGGGTCGCGGACGAAGCCGCGGCCTGGAGCCAGGCGACAAAGTATTCGAATATCGCGGCATTCCCAATGTGCAACTGCACCTGTTCTCGCTGGGCGAAATGCGCCGCTTGCTGCGACGTTCCGGATTTCGCATTGCCCGCGTCATTCCGCTCGACGCCGAGCGCCAGCGTCCGCTGGCGCGGCCTTGGGCGCTGGGCCGTATCCGCGCCAATGGTTGGATCGTCATCGCCGATTGACGCCAAGCGCCGTTAGCCATGTTCAGGCAGACGCACCAACAGCACCGAGCACGGGGCATGCGTCAGCACGCGCTCGGCGGTGCTGCCAAGCACCCAGCGAGCCAGGCCGCCACTTTCCTTCGAGGCCATGATCAGCAGATCGGCGTTGTCCGCGGCGGCAGTGGCTAGGATTTGTTCGGCGGGATATCCCTCGAGCACGATCGGCGGCTCGGCCGCAAACGGCTTGGGCAGTTGCGGGCGGAACTCCGACAACTCGCGAAACTTGTCCCGCTTGCGCTGCTCGATCTCCGCGAGATAGGCGCGGGCCAATTCTTCGTCGCGAGCGCGCTCTGTCCCCTCGACCAGCCAGTTGGGCAGTTCACCGCCCAAGAGCGACTCCACCACATGCATCAGTCGGGCGGAACAATCGGCCGGCCAATGCAGCCGATGCAATATCTCAACCACGCGCTGCGCGGCCGGGAGGTTGTCGACGGGCATCAAAACACGGTGGCCGCCCCCGCTGGCCTTGCCTGGCTTGCGACGAGCGACCAGCAGCGCCTGCGGTGCGTGGCGCGCCAACGATTGCGAGACGCTGCCGATGAGCAAGGCGCGGATCGGCCCAACGCCGCGCGCGCCGACGGCCATCAACTCGGCTCCGAGTTCCTCTGCTAGTCGCGGCAACTCGTCGCGCGGGTCTCCGCCCCCCACTACGGTCTGGACACGAGACCGTAGCCGCTCCGGCAGCAGCGCTCGCGCTTCGTCGAACACTGAGCGAGCCAGCGCCTGGCGGGCGCGGTCCGCCAAGTCGGTCACGTGAACGGAGTGTCGCGGCAAGCGAATCTCTGGAGGCGAAAAATAGAGGGTGATGGAATCGCCATCGGCCGACAATAGCGCAGCCGTTTGACGCACCGCCTCGACGGCGCCGGCGGAACCATCCACGCCAATCAGGGCTCTCATGCGGAGGGACTCCTGTGGTTTGGGGCCGTTCAATAGCCCGCGCGGGACTCAGACGACGGCGACATTGAACGCGCGCCCCAACAGCTCGTTTTCGGCCTGTTCGTGAGCGTGCAGCTTTTGGGCGAATTTTTGAAACTCGGCGCGCAGCTCCGACCAACGCTTGCGCCAATCGCGCGCTTCTTGCGCATGGCGGGCAACGCGATCAATCATCAGCACAAATTGCGCATGCTCGCGATGCAGCGCCGCGGCTTGCGCCGCGAACGCGGGCGCGCGGCTAATCGCCTCCTCCAGGCATCCCCCTTCTTCCTCGCGGGCAAAATGCTCTTGCAGCCACTCTTCGACGGCGCGGACCCGCGCAATGATCCGATCGAACTGTTCGGCGCTGGTCGCTTCGGCCTCAAGCAGATGCAGGACGTCGCACACCTGCTCATGCAAATGACGATGTTCGGCGAGCGCCTGGTTGAGAAAGGGATGCCATGGTCCGGTGGCGTTCATTGGGCCCTCCGTTTCGCTTGGGCAAATCTTGTATTCGCCGTTCCGTTTCCTCCGCTGGAATTTACTTCTTCTTGGCCGACGCCTCGGCGGCGCTGGGTTTGAAGGTCAGCACCGGGCATTTGGCGCGGCGCACCACCGCCTCGGCAACGCTGCCCATCAGCAAGTGCTTGATTCCTGTGCGGCCGTGCGTGGCCATGACAATCAATTCGCACTCTTCCTGTTCGGCCAAGCGCACGATCTCGTCGGCAGGGTCGCCAGTCACCAGCCAATGCTCAAATGGCACGTCGAGATCGACCGGCTTGACCACGTCGAGCATGTGTTTGAGCGCTTGGCTGTCGGGGTACATGACTCCGTAATACATCTCGCCGCCGCCATAGGCCATGGCCGGCTCTTCGACATGCACAATCAGCAGTCGGGCCTTGCGCTCGCGCGCCAAGCTGGCCGCGTATTCGAGCGCCGCGTCGCTCAAGGTCGAAAAATCGGTTGGGAACAGTATCTTTCGCTCGCTCATGACCACACTCCCGATAGGCAACTCGAACGTGCGTCACACCCAACTCGTCATTGTCGCCCGGCAGCTTGCGACTTGTCTGCCCCCTAAGGTGAGCGAATCGGCCCACTCATGTGCTTGCGGGGCCACCGGCGCCACGTGGTTAGGCCACGACAAGACCGACTTTCGCCAACATTCTGAAACCTCGTGGTTTCAGTTGGATTTTGCTGCAATCCTCGTTCCAGATCAGCGAAATAGAATTATGTCGGCGCCTTGCTATTAGCTATCTTGGCCGCTGATTCTCAAAAAGCGCGACACAATCTTCATGCCGCGCGCCTTGCTGATCGGTGACGGAGAACTTCTCGCCGCCGTACAGCGACACGCCCGCATGCGCGCCATCCTTGGCGAGCAAGTAGAGCTTGAGGTCAAACGTGGGTCGGCCGTCCTGATCGAGCAAGCGCTGGGGAGTGTGGCTGACCACCCGGCGCAAAACCTCGAGCCCCGCCTCGCGCGGCCCGGCGCCGCCGCGCATCAGTTCGACTGCGGCAAAGCTCGACAGGTTCTGCAGGTTCGCCTCGCCGCGTCCCGTGCTGCCGCACGAACCAATCGCGTTGTCCACATAAAGGCCCGCGCCAACGATCGGCGAGTCTCCCACTCGGCCGGGCAGCTTGAACGCCAGGCCACTGGTCGACGTGGTGCAGGAGATTTCGCCTGCGCGGTTGATCGCCGCCAGATGGATGGTGCCGGTCGGTCGCGCGAAGTACTTTTGCACTTCGGGATCGACCTCGCTCGCCGGCGGCGGCAACCAGTCGTCCTGATCCGATAGGTTCGCTTTCCAATAGAGCCAGATCTTGCGGGCCTTATCGGTCAGCAAATTCTCTTCGACAAATCCATGCGCCCTGGCGAAGCGCAGCGCGCCCTCGCCAACCAGCAACACATGGTCGCTTTCGATCATCACGCGCCGGGCGACCTGCGCCGGATGGCGTATGCCGCGTAGCGCCGCCACCGCGCCGGCCTGGTGCGTGGGACCATGCATCACGGCGGCGTCGAGTTCGACCACGCCCTCCTCGTTTGGCAAGCCGCCATAACCGACCGAGGTGTCGTTGGGATCGTCCTCCACGATCGCCACGCCGGCAATAGCCGCGTCGAGCGTGTCGGCGCCCGCTTGCATTAGCTCGAACGCCTTGCGGGTGGCGGCCAGCCCATTTTCTGAAGAGATCGCCTTAACCGGGTATTCGCCCGGCTTGATCGGTTTCCGTTTGGCTGGCTGCGAGGCCGGGGCGCTATCGGCGGCAGCAGCGACCACGCCCATACTGGCGGCGCCGGTAAGAAATCCGCGTCTTGATGTGAATGCCAGTGGCGCGTCCATGCGATGCCCTTATTTCAGGTCGAGGCGGCGATATTTCTCTTGATACTTGTCCCACAAACGGCGATGGCGATTGCCAAGATCGATCTTGCGTCCTTGAATGTACGCTTGCTCAACCTGTGTAGGCGTCTCTAGCGGATCGCCATCGGTGACGATCAGCGTGGCGTCTTTGCCCGCTTCGAGCGAGCCAATACGATCGGCGACCCCCAATATCTCGGCCGGCGAGAGCGTGATCGCTCGCAATGCGACATCCTTCGGCAGCCCGAATGCGGCGGCCATTCCGGCATGGTACGGCAGATTGCGAACTTGCGAGGCCTCGACCGCGCCGCTGATGCAAAATTGAATGCCCGCCGAACGCAGACGCTCCGCTAAGGTGAACGGCTCGTCGTAGTAGTCGCTGGCTCGCTCGGGCAGTCGCTGCACGCCGGCAATGATTACCGGCACGCTGTGCTTTTTAAGCAGTCCCGCGCAGTCGGGGGCGCCATAGCCTCCCAGGATGACGAGCCGCAGCTTTTCTCGCTCGGCCAGCGCCACGGCGCCTTGAATCTGCTCGCACTCATCGGCATGCACAATGACCGGCGCCTTTCCATCAAGAAACGGAATCAACGCCTCCCAGCGCGCGTCGATGTCGACAGATTGCTCTTGCTTGCGTTGCCGGTACGCGCGCGCGTTGGCAAAGGCGTCGCTGATGGCTCGAATGTGCTTGTCGCGCTCAGCCGAAAACTTGTCCTCCTCCGCCTTGAGAAACCAGGCTCGCAGCGGACGCACTCGTGGCCAAACCACATGTAACGCGGCGGGCGATCGGAGCGTCATGTCCTCGTTCGTCCAGCCATCCAGCGACACGACCGCCGACTGGCCGCTGATGACGCCGCCCGACGGAACCACCAGCGCCGTCAAGATGCCGTTGGCCCGCGCCACCGGGATTAATTCGCTGTCGGGATTGATCGCCACATTGGCGCGAACATTGGGATTGATGCTGCCGGTTTCCGCCTTGTCGAGGGTCGCCCGCACCGAGGGAATTTCGACTAGCCCCAGATCGGTGAACGATTCGAACAGGCCGGGATAAACATGCTTGCCGGCGACGTCGATCTTTTCGCAATCGTCGGGCAGCGACGCCTCGGCGGCGACCGCGGCGATTTTTCCATGTTCGAACAACAGCGTGCCGGTGGCGATATCGGGGCCGCTGACCGGGTGAATCGTGCCGCCGACCAGCGCGATGGCGCGCGTTTGCGGCTTGCCAGGAATCTCGGGCGACGCCACGGCTATACGACCGCTGGTGGATATGTACAGGCAGACGGCCAGCATCGCCAATCGCCCGCAGCGGCGAAGATTAGACATAGCGGCAGCAATATGGTTCATGGGCTGAAGGTTCTCAAAATCCATGTATGTGATCGTCGACAGTGTGGCCGTGATGGCCGCAGTAGATGTCTTCGCGCGGCCACCAGGTGCGACTGGCGGAACGCTCCTCGCCCGGCTCCGCCAACTCGGCCTTGCTGAGCAAGATTTTTTGCACCAGATCAGCCCGCATCTTGCGAATCTGGTCGCGGCGGGCCAGGTCGGCCGCGCGGTCGAAGTATTTGCGGCCATCGACCCACGTCTCTTCGCAGCGCGAGTAAACCGAGAGCGGCGGACCGCTCCACAGCGCCAAGTCAGCGCTCTTGCCAAGCTCGATCGAGCCGACATGCCGATCGATGCCTAGTTGCTTGGCCGGATTGATGGTGACGAACTTGATCGCCTCGATCGGAGGAATATCGCCGTACTTCACTGCCTTGGCCGCCTCCAGGTTCAGCCGGCGCGCCAACTCGGCGTCGTCGGAGTTGAACGAGACCAACACGCCAGCCTGATGCATCAGCGCCCCGTTGTACGGAATAGCGTCGTACACCTCGAATTTGTAGGCCCACCAGTCGGAGAACGACGAGCCACCAGCGCCGTGCGCCTTCATCACGTCGGCTAGCTTGTACCCTTCCAAAATATGTTGGAGCGTGGCGATGCGCACGCCAAACTCCTCGCACACTCGCATGAACGCCAAAATCTCGTCTTGCCGGTACGAGTGGCAATGGATCAGGCGCTTGCCTTCGATGATCTCGGCCACCGCCTCCAGTTCCAGATCGTGCCGCGGCGGCAACCCCTCCGCGTTCCGCCGCCACATTAGCTGCGCGTGCCGATACGCGCGGGCGGCGTGGAACTCGTCGCGAATAAGCTGTTCGACCCCCATCCGCGTTTGCGGATAGCGGCTGGTATAGCGCTCGCCCCAGTTCGACTGCTTGACGTTTTCGCCCAGCGCGAACTTAATGCCCGCGGGCGCCTCATTTAACTTCATCTCTTCGGGCAGCCCGCCCCAGCGCATCTTGATCACCTGATTCTGGCCGCCAATCGGATTCGCCGAACCGTGCAAGATGTTCGCCGTGGTCACGCCGCCGGCCAGTTGCCGGTAGATGTTCACGTCGTTCGAGTCGATGAAGTCGCCAATGCGGACTTCGGCGGTGATCGCCTGCCCGCTCTCGTTCACGCCGCCATCAGTGGCAATGTGCGAGTGGCAATCGATGATGCCGGGCGAAAGGTGTCGGCCGGCGCAGTCGATGACGACGGCGCCTTCGGGCGGAGCGATGTTGGCGCCAATGGCGGCAATCTTGCCGCCAGCGATCAACACCGATGCCCTTTCGAGCGTCCCCTCCGGCCCACAGGTCCACACGGTGGCGTCCTTGAACAGCACTTGCTTTGGCTGCTCCGGTGGCCCTGCTATGCCAAAAGCCCCCAGCGGGTAATTAACCGCAAAGAGCGCCTCTTTCTTGTATTTGGGCGGTTCGTCGGGCTTGGCCCTATCCGTTCCATCCCCTTCCGCCACGGTATCGTTGTCAGTTGCCTTCGCATCTGGCTTGTCGGCCGGCGTATCGCTGTCGGACTCGCGCTTTGTTTGTCGCGCCGACCAGGCGGTCTGCGCGCCATCGGCCCAAATCACGCGGCCCAGCATCTCCAGCGGCGGGACAGCTTTGTTCTCCTCGGCCCGTGGCGTTAGCACCGTCGCGCTCAATTGCACGATGCCCGGCCACTGGAGCGATTCACCGTCCAATGCGGCAGTGAACAAGGAATCACTCAATTTGGGACGCGTCAGGTCGCCGTTTTTCTTGTCGGACTTCTTGTCGGTTTCATTGTCCTTGTCGCTGTCGACTTTTTCGTCCTTGCCCTTGTCGTCCAGCTTGTCGTCATCCGCTTGCTCGGGCTTCTTATCCGGATTGGCATCAGCCGCGTCGGCTTGCGGCGCAACGGGCCGGCGCAGTTGTCCCTTCAGCTTGGAGGGTTCGCCCGTTAACTCCAGCACCAGCGACTCCGCCTTGCCATCGGCCCGCGTGACGCTCACTTCCCACGTGCCGCGCAAATCGAAGCGCGGCGTGGTCGGCGCCTCATAACGGCGACCGTCGACCCAGGTGGCGATGATCTTCGTTTTCTTGTTCCACAGGTCGCCGTCGGCGATCACCAGATGCGCCGCCTTGCCGCGCTCTAGCGTGCCCGCGCGATCGGCGATGCCCAAAAGCTCGGCCGGCGTGGTAGTCAACGCGGCCAGCGCGGCGTTAGCCGACAGACCGCGTTCGACCGCTTTTCGCACCGCGTCCAAAAACTCCCCGGTGTCCTTGAGACCCTGCGCCGAGAGCGCGAACCGGACGCCGGCTTTTTCCAGTCGGGCGGGATTCTCCGGGGCAATATCCCAATCGAGCAAATCTTCGAGCGACGCCGCTAGCGCTCCCTCGGGCGTGCTCACGTTCGGGGCCTTGGGAAAAGTCACCGGCACGATCACGGGCAACCCCGTGGCCGCGATGGCGTCGATCCGGCGATACTCTTGTCCCGAACCGCGAATAATCGCGCTCAGTCCGAACTCGGCGGCAAGTCGATCGGCGCGCAAGAAATAAAGTTCGTCCTGAGCCTCGAACACAACCGGTCGGCGCAGGCGCTGGTGCTCGGCAAGCGCTTCGAGCGCCACATTTTGCTCGGGCCGCGGCACGTTGCTCTTGGCACGATGCGCGTCCCAGGCCCGAGCATGCCAATCGGCGTCGTAAAACGCCTGTCGCACCAAGGTCAGCGCGCCCATCGGCGAGGTGGGGTAACCGTCGCGCGAGCGTCCTGGCCTCAAGGTCGGCTCAACGTGCAGCGCCACCTGCTGACGCACGACAGAGCGGGCCGGCGGATCGTCGCCGGTCGTCACCACGGCGCTCGTCCCGCGGATGACGCCCCGATTGGGCACAATCAGCCGCTGCGTGATTCCCTGGCCGCGGAGTTTCGCGTTCACGCCATCGTCTGGCTGGTAATGCTCCTCGGCGCGCAACTGCGGCGTGATCTGCGTATTCCAATAACCGGGGCCGCGAACCTCGGCGCTATCGGGTATGGTCACTTCGCTATAGGCGTCGATCAGACCAGGGTAGATCGTCTTGCCCGCCAGATCCCAGCGACGGCAATCTTCCGGACAATCGATTGCTTCGCCGACATCCACAATCAACCCGTCGCGCACAATCAACGTGCCTCCCTCGATGACACGTCCCGGCGCCATCACAATCCGCGCGTTCACCAGCGCGTGCGCACTGGGCGTGTGATCGCGCAGGCCGCTGGGGGGCCGCGTGGTCGGAGACTGGGCGCGCACACCGCTCGCCAGCGCGCACAACAAAACCGCGGCGCGGCCAGCGCGCCAGAAACTACCAACCATGACAATTAGAACCCTCAGCGAGCGCGAACGAATCGCAAAACGATCGTTTTGCGTCGCTGTCGAGTCTGCGCGCCGCGCAGGGCCAAGTCAAACGAATCGGCCGTCTTCAGCTAGGTTCGAATGGCGGCCAGCATCAGGCCTGGTAACTTCCAGATCGAGGGATTGCGATACAGATCGAGAACCTTGCGCACCGTCCCCTCGGCGCCCCGATTGCTTGGGAACCAGATCGGCTTGGGGAACATGGTGAGCGGACCTTCGAGTACGCTCTTTTCGGCGCGCTCGAGCATGTATGTGTTGTGCACCCAGCCAATGCCGCTCTGCGGGTCTTGCAGCGTGCCCCCAGGGTATCCCCCCCAAGGAGTGCTCATCATGGCGTAAGAAAGTGCTGGCCAATGATTCACGCCAATCGTGCCGTAGCGCAGGTCGGCGAGCATCTTTTGGTATGCGGCTTCAAAACCGGGTTCCTTGCGCAAGCGCGGCGGCAGCATGACCGCAGCGCCCAGCGTGCCCCAAAGACGATTATTGGCAAAGTCGGTGGCGCGCGACAAAAACCGCAACGAGTCGTCAGCCTCGATCGCGGTCTCGGCAAAGACGCTGACAAACGACTCTTCCTCAAAGTACAACGGATCGCGCTCGGGGTTCACGTCGGCCACGAACTTCCACGGCAATGCGCCCGCCGAGCAGCCTTGCGGCTCGCCGTTGGCGAACTTGCGATACCGCTCCTCGGCGCCAGGGTAATACGCCTGTCGCGGCTGGACGCCGGCGAGCACTTGCTTCAGATAGCCAAGAAACTGCTCACGCTGCGGCCAACTGCGGCAGGTGACCACCATCTTGGTGGCGATGCAGTTGAACGAGGCGTTGTTGACGATCGTCGAAGCAAGGTTCTCCGCCTGAAAACGCAGCTCTCTGTCGGTGTACTGCGCCGGAACCACGATCCACGGGGTGACATTGCCCAGTTCGCTGGTGATTTCTTTTTTCAAAAGCGGATCGCCGGCAGCCATGCGGCGCTCGCGGTCTTCGCCTGGTGGCCCCCAGACGATTGTGTTGTGCGACAGCGCCGAACCGGTGATATGCACTTCGTCGACCAAGGCATGCTGCGTGGCGTACGCCCCGACATCGGCGCCACCATAGATAATTCGCAGGTAGCCACCCTGAATCAGGGGCGCGAACGCGCGCTCGAGCACCGGTCCGAGATACTCGTTGACCGGGTTCATCTTCAGTAGCACCACCTTGCCATCGTGGAACAATTTGCTGAAGGCGTCGGTGGGCGGAATGCTGGAGACGTTGCCGGCGCCAAGCACCAGCGAGATGCCCTCATCGACGCAGCCACGCTGATAGTAGGTCGCCTGCGTCTCGCGCAGATTCTCGCGTGTGACCCCTGGCTGCTGCCACACATGGGCCTTGAAGCCTTGGAAGGCAATGCCGTCGAACAGCCCCTTGGTTGGCACCACTTGCACCCGCAGTCGCCCATCAGGACCGGTGACGATCTCGCCCGGCAACTGCGGCACGCCGTGGCGGTCGATATCTTGCAGACTTTGCATCAACAAGCGCAAGTAACGCGCGGTGGCCATGGGACCATTGCCCACCTCCTCGGCCCGGGCGGGATCGCCCGGTTCGATGCCCTTGGCGGCGCAGGCGCGGTTGATCCAATCCTCCGCCACGGTGTACATGCCATCGAGGCAAGCCTGCGCTAGATTCACACGCTCGCCGATCGACAGCTTGCGCCAGCGCGACTTGCCTTGCTCCAGTGAGGCCAGCGCGCGGTCGATCTCCTCATGCGTGGTCACATTGCGGGTTTGTTCGCGATACAAGGCGGCTTGCGTGGCGACGCTCATCGCAGGCATCTCCTGTGGGCAATTCTGTTGCCGGTTAGTTTAGCGACCTGAGCGGCGGGCGGCAAAGTCGTCGATTTCCCTTCGATGCGGCAGCGACGGTTGAGCCCCGCGCCGGGTGACCGCCAAGGCCGCGGCACAGCCGGCCCAACGGGCCGCCGCAGCCAGCGAACTCCCCTCGGCCATTTGCGCCGCCAGGGCGCCGTTGAACGCGTCTCCCGCCGCCGTGGCGTCAACCGCTTCGACTCGCTCCGCATCGATCCAGTGCGCGCGTTCTTCGACCACGACCGAGCCGCGCTCCCCCAGGGTGACAATCACTTTCTTGATGCCCAGCGATTGCAACACACGCGCCGCGGCCAAAACGGCGTCGTTGCTCGACAACTCCACTCCGGTCAGCGCCGCCGCTTCATGCTCGTTGGGGGTCAGCACATCGACCAGTTCCAAGACTTGGCTATCGACAATCGCGCGATCGGCAGGCGCCGGGTTCAGGATGGTGACTAGTCCGTGCTGTCGCGCCCGCCGCAATCCGTACAGCACTGTTGGCAGCGGCGTTTCGAGGCTGGTCAAAAAGACCTTGGCGCTGGCAAACACCTCGTCGGGCACTCGATCGATGTCTTCGGGCGCGAGCAACCAATTGGCGCCGGAGGCCACGCTAATCATGTTCTCGCCGCGCTCGTCGACGAGGATCAGCGCCACGCCGCTATGCGCGCCAGAAATCACGCGGACAAAGCGCGCGTCGAGGTTCTCCTGTTGAAAACCGGCGAGTGCCGTCTTGCCAAACGCATCGTCGCCCAGCGCCGCAACGAATAGGACTGGCGCGGTGGCGGCGCGCGCGGCGGCAATCGCCTGATTGGCCCCCTTGCCGCCGGCGGCCTGATAAAACTCGCCGCCGAGGATCGTTGCACCCGGTCGCGGCAAACGTGGGGAGCGCACCACCAGATCGGTGTTGGCGGACCCTAGCACAATGATGTTGGAGGTGATGCTCATTTTCCTATGCAAAAGCGACTGAAGATGCGATCCAACAAGTCATCGGTGTACACGGCGCCCACCACCTTGCCCAGTTCAGACAGCGCAACGCGTACCTCGGCGGCGATCAACTCCTGGCCATCGGCGCTGTGCGCCAATTGTTCCGCCCGCGCGATCGATTCGCCAGCCTGCCGCACACTCTCCGCGGCGCGCAGCGCTGTGCCGGCGACTGCGAGGCCCGAATTGTCGCGGCGCATGGCCAGGACTTCGGCGATTCTCGACCTCAGCTCGCCGATCCCTTCGCCAGAGAGGCTGTTGACGCGGATAGGTGGCGCAGCCGGCGCAGAGGCTCCGCCGGGCGTGAGATCGGACTTGGTGAGTACGACCAATTGTCCGGAGTCCTTGCTTTCACCCGTCAGCGCCGCAATTGCCACGGTATCGCTGCCGTCGACGCACAGAACCTGCACTTCTGCGCCGCGTTGCTGCTCGGCCGAATGTGTTTGCGCCAGCGCGTCGATTTCGCCGACCGCTAGATCGCTTTGGCCCGCAGTGTCGATCACCAGGCACGGCTGCTCGCCAAATTGGACGCGCGCGGCAAGGTAATCGCGTGTGGCGCCAGCGATCGGCGAAACAATAGCTCGCTCCTTCCCTGCTAGTCGGTTGAAGAGACTGCTCTTGCCCGCATTGGGCGCGCCGACGATCGCCACACGCGGCAAATCGGCCAGTTCGCTCCGACCGCGCACCTGCGCGGCGATTGCATCGCACGAATTGGCGGCATCCTGCAACCGCCGGCGCAACTCGACCGCGGAAATAAACTCAATGTCTTCCTCGACGAAATCGAGCCCCGCCTCCAATTCGGCCAACAAGTCGGCCAATTGATCGCGCAGCGCCACCAACGGACGCGAGAGTCCCCCCGCGAGCTGCGCCAGCGCCGCGCGCAGCGCCGGCTCGCCTGTCGCGGCGATGACGCCCAATACGCCTTCGGCCTGCGTCAGGTCGATGCGTCCTGACAAGAACGCCCGCAGCGTGAACTCCCCCGGCTCGGCCAGCCGTGCGCCCTGTCGACACAATGCCACGAGCGTGGCGGCCAACAAGGGAGGTGAGCCAACCGTGTGAATCTCCGCCAACGGCTCGCGCGTGTAGCTGCGCTCGGTGGGCCAGGCCCAGATTTGGCACGGTACGAGCGCCGCGCCCTCGCGCACGCTCAATTGCGCCGCCACGACATGCGGCCGTTTGAGCTCGCGCAGTCGCTGCGCCGCGCTTTCATCCACCACGCCCTGCAGACAAGAAAACGCCGCTGCGCCGCTGATCCGCACCACGCCGCGCGCCGCGCCGCCCGCGGCGCTGGCGACGGCGGCGATCGTGTCTTGCGCGTGGTACACGGCCTACCGCCTGTCGCGCTGCTTCTTGCGATCGCCCGCGCGCCCGCTGCCATTGCCACCAGGGGCTGATGAGCTTCTCGCAGTCGGCGCCACGGCGGGCACTGGCGCCGCGGCTGCCGCATTCGACTTGGGCAGCAGCTTGCGTTCGGCCAGTCCCCACAGACTCGAAGCGATGAAATAAATGCACAAGCCGCTGGGGACTTTGAAGAACATGACACCGATGAAGACCATCATGTACTGCATCATCTTTTGCTGCATCGCGGCCTGTTCGTCGGTCGGCGGCGGCATGAACATCTTCTGCTGCCAGATAAACAACACGATGGTGATGACCGGCAGCAAGTTGAAGTACGGGCCGAGCCAGCCCAGCAGGAAGTTCGGCAGAAAGTTCCAGCGAAACAACATGTCGGGCGCGGCCAAGTTCGAACACCATCCGCCGTCCCACAACAAGGGAGCGCCGCGCAAGGCGACATCGGCCGACAGCGAGCGATACAGGCCAATGAAGATCGGCAACTGAATGAACATCAACAAGCACCCGCCCAGCGGGTTGTAGTTGTGCTTGAGAAACAGCTCGCGCTGCGCCTTGCTGCGGGCTTCCATGTCGTTCTTGTATTTGTCTTGCAGCTTCTTGAGCTCTGGCTGCAACTCTTGCATCTTCTGGGCGCTCATCGCCTGCTTGCGGCTGAGCGGCATCATCGCCGACCGCACCAGCACAGTCAGCAGAATGATCGCCAGACCGTAGTTGCGTATCAGCGCATAAAAGATGTGCAATAGTCCCGCCATCGGCCGCGCCACCTGACCGAACCAACCGTAATAAATCAGGTCCGACAGCCCATACGCCGCCACAATATCGGGCTTCTTCGGTCCGGCGAAAATCGTGTACGCGTGGCTCACGCTCGCCGTCGGCTCAAGCGCCACGGTGTCGCTCGTCAACTGAAACGAAACGTTCGCCAGCCGCGTCTTGTCGCTCTCCTTGGGGATGGGACCAATCACCGCTGGTTGCCACTGGTGAATCCAGTTCTCTTCCGGCTTCGACTTCTTGGGCAGCATGACGGCCGAAAAGAATTGCGCGTCGATGCCCAGATAGGCCACATTGGCGCCGCGATGCGCCTCATGCGCTTCGGCAGCCACTATGATGGCGGTGCTAGTCAGGCTGCTGGACACCGAGCCATCTTCCCACGTGCCCGAAACCACGTCGCGCGGACCGGCGCCCCCCCAGCCCGATCGGTTCAACTTGCTCGAATACCACCAACCTTCGGTCGGCAGGCCGTTGGGCCCATTCAGGCGATACGCCACTTGCCGCGCACTGGGCGACGTATTGCGAATTTCAACAGTCAGCGTGAGGTGATAGCCGGGTGGATCCTTCGCGCCGCGCGCCTTCTCCAGTTCGTACCGCTTGACGATCACAAGGCCCGTGTCGCCGACGGCGCGACGAAACTCCGCCTGCGCGTCGCTGGCGCCTTCAACCAGTTCCCAGGTTCCTTCCTCCAGATTCAGGCCACGCAGTTCCCCCGCTGCTTCCCCCAGGCGTCGGTCGTCCAATTGCTGCAACGTGAGCAGGAACGACGGCCGGCTTTCGTCCCATGAGGGACGCAGCATGTCGGGATCGCTCCGCTCCCATGTCTTGAGCAACTCAGGCAAATTACTCGGCCGGATCACCTCCATCGGCGGACGGCTCAGCTCTGTTTGAAGCGTTTGCTCTTTGCCTTCGCGCACGACGCCAATCGACAGTGATTGGCCGGGGCGTGTGCGCCGCATGGCCGCCTCCAGCGCCGCGCCGCTGGTGATCTTGGCCGGTCCCAGCGCGGTGATGATGTCTCCTGCCTTCAGGCCAGCCTTTTCCGCCGGCGTCCCTCGCCCCACCACGCCAACAACAGCGCCGGGCTGGTTCTCGGCGTCAAACGCCGCCAAATGGCCCAGATAGCCCGAGCGCTCTTCTTGATCCAAATACTGAGGATTCGCCAGTTCGATCCGCTCGACAGCCGCCCCGCGATTGACCAGCGTGACCAGCAAGCGGTATCCGCTCGCCTCGTCAATAGAGCCGAGGGTGATTCGCTCTTCGGGAGTCTCCGGCTCAGCGTCGACCTGCGGCGTTTCGGCCGCTGCCTCCGGAGTCGCAGGATCGCTGGTCTCGCTAGCCGCCGCTTTGTCCGTGCCATCCACGTCTGGCTCTGGCGCTGCCTCCTTTGCCGCCGCGTCGGCGGCGGCCTGGGCCTCGGCCATTTTTTGCGCCGCTGGCTTCGGCTTGGGCGGAAACAGCCAGTTGGTGATCAGCGCGTTCGCCAACAAAATGGCGATGGCAATGGCCATGAAGCTCGCTAAACGCTTTTCCATTTCGCTTCAAATTCCTATGAGCGGCGAATGCCGCAGACGGGGCGTCTTGGCCCTGGCCGCACAGATAGCGCCGGCAAAACGGGTCGATCGATCAACGGCCCTCGCGGAGGCGATCGCCCAGAAAGTTATCGAGTTCCGGCGTGTTGTATATCTTTTCAATCGTTTTATCGAAGGGGTAATTCACCCGCCGGAACGTCACCAAATCGTCTTCCAAGATCACATAGCACGCCCGCGAATCGCCGTCGCGCGGCTGCCCCACCGATCCGACGTTGACCATCGTTTTGTCGTCCGACAGCCGGTATTGGTAATTGATCTCCTCGGGGCTTAAAAAGTTCAAGCTCTGCGTGAACACGCCCGGCACGTGCGTGTGCCCCTGAAAGCAATGCCGCTCAATCAAATCGAAGATCTTTTGCATCTTTCGTTGATTGTAGATGTCTTCGGGAAAGACATACTCGTTGAGCGGATTTCGCGCCGAGCCATGCACAAACAAAAAACCGTTCTCGCGCTTGTTGCGCGGCAACTCGCCCAAAAAATCCCAGCGCTTGAGGTTCTGCTTGGGATCGCCCGCGGGATTCTCCAACTGCTCGCGCGTCCAAAAAATGGCCCGCTCGGCGCCCGAGTTAAAGCCTTCCGGATCGAACATCGCCCCTTGGTCGTGGTTGCCGAGGATGCACGCATCGCAATCCATCACCAGATCGATGCATTCGCGCGGGTTAGGGCCGTAGCCAATGATGTCGCCCAGGCAATAAATCTGGCTGGCGCCTTGCTGGCGAATATCGGCCAGCACCGCCTCTAGCGCCTCGAGATTCGAATGGATATCGCTGATGAGCGCGCGCTTCACGCAACCGATCCTCGAGCCGCGAGCGAAACCACCGCCCCATGAAATAGTATGGGACAGACGGCGACAGCGGCGGGCAAACCAAGCGGGCCAGTGGGATTATGACGGCAGAAACCGATTGGGAAGTCTAAGTCCATGCCAGATAAGGGTCAAGTGTCGGCCGCGTCCCTTTCTGCCAATGCCGCGCTACACCTCCGCGGTGCTGGTGATTTGCTCAAATACCCGCTTCGAGTGGTCCAGCAGCTTGTGGTAACAACACGCCTCAATATCCTGGCCCATCAGCTCCAAATCGTAGTAGCCGCTGTAGCCCGCCGCTTCAAAAGCATGTACCAGGTCGCGCAGCGGCACCTCGCCATCGCCCAAGCGAGTGCGATCCTGGTCTGGACCTTTGCTGTAACGTCCATCTCCCAGATGCACCACGGCGACCCAAGGCGCAATTTCGCGAATGCGCGCTGCAATGCCCGGCAGCGTGCCAAAGTGATAGGTGTCGAACACCAACCGCAATAGGCGATGATCCTGGTTGGCGACTCGATCAAGGGCGGCGTAGAAATCGGTCCAATAGGTCCAGCCCGCCGCATAGTGCGGGTGCATCGGCTCGAACGCCAGCGTCACTTCGTGTTCTTCCGCGACCGGCAAAATCGCCTTGAGCGCGTCGTCGATGATTCGTCGGGCATGATTGTGCGTATGTCCGGCCCGCGCTCCGGTGTAGACCACCAGGCAATCCGATCCCACAGCGCGGCACAACCGTACGGCGTCGATCGCGTCCGCGACGCTGTCTTCAAAAGAGTGCCCTTCGTTGCCGGTAAAGCCCCCCGCCCAGAGCAGGTTCGACACCGCCAGGCCGCTCTCGGCCAACAATTCGGCGCCGCGCTCTTCGCCATAATCCGATAGTTTCTGTCGCCAGACGCCGATGGCCCCCATGCCGGCCCGACGATAGTGCTCCACGTCTTCTTCAAACGACCACCGGTAGGTGGTCATTTCGTTCACCGAAAGTCGACTCATTGACTATTTCGCTCCGTCAACGCGCAAAATGCAGACCTGCCCGCACTCTGTCGCGATCCTCCCTGTTCCCGAAGGTTCGTAGTATCCGAACTTGTCCGCCGACTGTAAAGCAAATGTAAAAGAGTCGCACTTCGCGCGAGCTAGGCAGGCTAGGCAAGCCGATGATCGCTGTCGCGCAGCTTGGTGCTGGCATTCGTCTTGACCCCTTTACGCCAGGTTCGCACACTACCCCACCCTATGCGCGTGCTCACTCGATATGTACTGGCGGAGCTGGCCAAGATCTTCTTGCTGGCGCTAAGCGTGATGACGATCTTCATGATCGTTGTCGGCGTCGTGGCCGAGGCCAGTCGGCAGGGTCTTGGACCGGCGCAAATCGCCCGGCTGCTGCCGTACATTCTGCCAAACGCGCTGTTGTTCACCATTCCGGGCACAATCCTCTTCGCCGTGTCGAGCGTTTACGGGCGCATGAGCTCGTCGAACGAGATCGTCGCCATCAAAAGCGCCGGCATCAGCCCGATGGTGGTGTTGTGGCCGGCCCTGTTCTTCGCCGTGCTGCTCAGTCTGCTCACGGTCTGGCTCAACGACGTCGCCGTGTCGTGGGGTACGGAGGGAATGCAGCGGGTGGTGATCGAAGCGGTCGAAGAAATCGCCTACAGCAAGCTGAAAACGCAGCGATCCTACGGCACCAAAGACTTTCTGATTCACGTCAAGGATGTGCAAGGACGCCGGCTGGTGAAGCCCACCGTGGTGTTCGAGCCCAAAGACGACAAGCCGGGGTTCACAATCATGGCCGAATGGGCCGAGATGAGCTCCGATTTTGAGCGGCAAGAACTGAAGATCGCGCTACACGATTTCACGGTCCACGGCGATTCGTCTTTCAACCTGGTGGAGCCTGGCACGCAAGAGATCGCCATTCCGCTAGCCAAGGCGAGCCGCGCCGATCAGCGGCCGATGATGCCGGCCCGCATGTCGCTGCGCGTGCTGCCAGGTCGGCAGCGCGAGCACGAAGCTCGACTCGACGCCTATCGCGACCAATTGGCGTTTCACGGCGCGGTCGCGCTCGCGACAGGAGATTTTGCCGCTTTGGCCAGTGACGAGTGGACCAAGCGCAACCTAAAACTGGGCTGGGACACCAACGACCTGCACCGCTTCGAAACCGAGCCCCAGCGCCGCTGGGCCAATGGTTTTAGTTGCCTCGCGTTCGTACTGGTCGGCGCCGCCACCTCCATCAAACGCCGCAACTCCGATTTTCTCACCAGCTTCTTCATGGTCTTCGCCCCTACGCTCGCCATCTATTATCCGCTGCTCATGTTCGGCCTGGATGGCGCCAAGAACGGCACGCTGCCTCCCTGGTCGGTCTGGTCGGGCAATGTGTTCATGGGACTCTGGGGACTCAAGCAGATCGGGTGGGTGCTGCGCTACTGAATAGCGCCGTCGCGCCTGGCCACCCCGCGCCGCGCGAATTGTCGACGGCGGCAGGCATGTAAGCCGCAGCGGCGTTCACCACTCCGACCACTACACGATCGCATTCAACGCGTCGTGCGAGATTTCTTGGCGAATGGCGTCAAACTTGCTGACCCATTCCATCTGGCGTTGCGCGAGCGACAGACTTCGTTCGCGCGATTCGGGATCGGTGTCGCTCGACGAGCCGTCCATTGCGGCGTCGGTGACCCCCGTGGTCAGCTTTTTGAGCCGATCCGTGAACATCTCAACCAGATTCACTTCTTCGTCGGGCGCCACATTCGCGCGATCCAGCTCAAAGCGGATCGACGATAGTTCTTGCATTTCCGTCTCGTTGATCGCTCCGGCGGCGTGGAGCTCGCGTATCAAGGACGAAAACTCGCGCGGGGTGATCTGGGTCACATCGTAATCTTCCATGATCTGTCGGAAGGCGGCATGGCCGACCGTCGACGAGCCGTTTTGCGACTCGCCTGCGGCCGCGTCGGCGGCAATGCCCGCAGCGCCCGATTCGTTCGCTTTGCCGAGAATCGGCGCGACGAGTTGCCCGGGCGAGAGCTTGTTGATCTGCATGACAAGATTCCTCTAGAGACAGTAAATGCCGGCGATGATTGACCGCCTGCGTGCGCGAACCAGCGAACGACCATGGCAGGCGCGCCCGATCGGTAGAGCATTTTCGCCCAGCAAAGCAGATCGCGCGCCAATCGGATCGCGCAATCATCAGTGCATGTCGCCGCGCTGAAATATGCGTTGCGGCGCCGACACTTGCGCGAGGCCCGCGCCGCGATGCGGCTCAATCGCGTTGAGCGGCCAGCAAACCGGCGCCGGCACTATCTGCCGATTGGCGGCGGCGAGAAATGCCGATCAGGTCGAAGCCGGCGCAGCGGGCTTCACAAACTGCGCGCGGTACACCGGTTCACCATGCAGTCGCATGCGCCGCTCGAAGTGGGTGCGGTAGTCCAGGTCGTGTTCGGCTGGGCGCTCTTCCACCGCGATGGGGCCGGACAGGTTGGCCACCTGGGATATCAGCTCCAGAGTCGCCTGAAAATACTCTTCAACGTCGGTCCAAAAATGGAGTGTGCCGCCGCCGACGAGCGTTCGCTGGATGTCGCGAATCAGCCCTTCGTTCATCACCCGCCGCTTCTTGTGCCGCTTCTTCCACCATGGATCGGGAAAATACACATGCACTGCGGCCAGCGACTCGCCAGGCAGCCATTCGCGAAACAGCCGTAGTCCATCGCCGCAAAGCATCGCCGCGTTTTCGGCACGTGCGCGCGCCAACCTTGCGGCGGCGGCTTCGGCGTATTTGCGCCCGATCTCAATGCCGAGAAAATTGCGCTCCGGAGTTTGCGCCGCGGCGCTAGCCAGAAACAGCCCCTTGCCGCTGCCGACTTCGACCTCCAAGGGCGCTTCGCGGGCAAACAGGGCAAGTTGCTGCCATGGCGTCGACACGGCGTCGAGCAAATGAAAGTGACGCGACAGATCGAGCGAAGTGGATGGTTTTCTCGGAGCGCGTCGGGCCATGGCAAACCGGCAATCAGAAAATATCAGCGGTAATAGCGCGACGAATAATCGGGCTCGGAATCCGGCGCGAGCGGATCGTGCGGCACGAGATTCTTCAAGAAGAACATCATCAAAACGCCGGCGGCAAACCCAGCCACATGCGCGAAGAACGCCACGCCTTGCCCCACTTCGTTGCCCAGATCGGCGCGCGCGGCGAGCAGTTGACCGACGAACCACATGCCGAGCACGAATAGAGCCGGCAGTTCAATGAACGTGAAGAAGAATCCAAGAAAGACAAATGTATGCACGCGGGCGTGCGGGTAGGTAATGATATAGGCGCCGAGCACGGCGGCAACCGCGCCGCTGGCGCCAATCATCGGAATATGGCTCTCGGGATTCTGCAGGAGTTGCCCGCCGGAAGCGAGCAGGCCGCCAACCAGGTAGAAGATCAGAAACAACACATGGCCGAGCCGGTCCTCGATGTTGTTGCCAAAGAGGGCCAAGAACCACATGTTGCCGATCAAGTGCATCCATCCGCCGTGCATGAACATGCAGGTGAAGAGCGTGGCGAGCACCGTGCTGGCTGATGTCGGCAAATCGACCACCTCGCGCGATCGGACGACCTGCCCTTGCGGCCCGGCGCGGAGCGACTCGATCTGCACTTGCAATGGCTGATCCGCGCCCAAGTGCTCGATCCGCGCTGGGATGAAACCGTGTTCAATGACAAATAGCTCGCGCCGTGGCTCGCTCATGGTGGTCATGTAGAGCAGCACCGCCACATTGATTCCGACCAGCGAATAGGTGACCAGCGGCGGCCGGCGAGTCGGATTGTGGTCCCTCAGCGGAAACAGCATGTTGAGTCGTGTCGCGGCAAGCGTGGTGCGCAGGTACGGCGGTGGACGCTACTGGCCGCGCTACGATGCTTGCTGAAGTTCCTCGGTGGGGAGCGCAACGCCTTTAATCTGGCCTTCGCACACCAAGCGGTCGGCGACGAAGCATTGAAACTGGCACACGCACATCACGCCGGCGCGCATTTTCAACAGCATGGCGGCAATCAGCATTCGATCGCCGGGTCGCACGGGACCACGAACACGCACCTCATCGAGCCCACCCAGTCCGATCAACACGCCCGGACCCAGCAAGCTGTGACTGTGAACGTAGTAGCTGCAAAGCTGCGCAGCGCATTCCACCATCACCACGCCCGGCATCAGCGGCATGTCGGGCATGTGGCCGCGGACCCAAAAGTCGTCCTGGGCGACATCCTTGTAGCCAACGCAGATGTGACGTTCGAGGTCTTCAAAGCAGACGGCGGTCAGTTGCTCCATTTCGAAGCGCTGTGGATTGAACTGGCGCAATTGCTCTTGATCGCAAATCACGCGGTTCAAATCGATGGCGGCGGGTTCGATGATGAGGTCCCGAGGCACGGTTGCCCTCCTCGTCAGCGAAAAGGCATTGAAAAAACGAAAGTCGGCGCTCAGTCGCTCGCTTGCTTTACGTGCGCAGTTTGCCGCGCTTCAGTCGGCGAGCCTTGCTGTTGGCGGGGCGCGCTCCGTGATTCGACTTCTTGAGTTTGCGATGCGGTTTCGCCATGAACAATTCTCCTTGGAATGGTTGGCGCAACAACCGCGGCCGGAAGGCGACCGTAACCGCTGACGCGCCGGAAAAAGTCCAATTATGGTAGCAAAGTGGGGCCGAGCGGAATAGCGAGTTTGCTTGACTCGCGCCACGCCCGACGGTTCTAATCGCGATAGGCCGTGCGGCCGCTTTGTCGGAACAGTGTCTGCACTTTGCTGCGCCATCCTCTTGAGCTCGGTCGACTGCCAACGAGCCGGGTTCGGCTGAATTCTCGGTCGTGGATCGCGCGGCGCTAGCCACGCGGCGGTCTCATCCTTCGATTGTTCGCAACTTTGAGGCATTTCAGCATGCATGCGCCGCATGTCTCGCGCTCGATTTTGATGGCCATTCTCGTTCTGGCCGGCGCGGCGAGCGCCAGCGCCATCGAGGCGCCGCCAGCGGCCGACGACTACAACCAAAACGAGTTCGCGCCGCGCCCCACCCCGTCGTGGGTGCAAATGATCGATCAAGGGACCAAAGACCCCCGTTTGGCGGGGCTGACGACTCCGGCTGGCCTGCGAGTGGAAATTGTCGCCGAACAACCGGCGACGGTGAACCCCGTGGGCATGACGTTCGACGATCAAGGGACGCCGTGGGTGCTGGAGTGGCGATTCGCCCCCGAAGCAAAACACACGACCTATGAGGTGCGCTATCGTGACGGGAACACAGCCCAGGTCAACCGCATTCAAAAGAGCGTCCGCGACGAGCTAAAAACCTTGCACGACGCCGATGGCGACGGCCACTACGAGCAGGCGACGGTGGTGATGAACGATTTGGAGATACCCTCCAGCATCCTGCTGCACGATGGCTGGGTGTATCTCTCCTCGCTCGGCCATGTTATTCGCCGCCGACCCGCTGGTGACGGCAAGTGGAAGGAAGAAGAGATCGTCCGCGGCCTTTGCGGTTTTCATCATCATCAAGCGTCTGGCATGACAATGTCGCCCGATGGCTGGCTGTTCATCACCAGCGGCGACGACGACAACCGCGGCGAGGGGAGCGACGGCAGTCGCGCCACCGTGCTGCGCACCGGGGCGGTGCTGCGCTGCCGGCCCGATGGGTCACAGTTGCACGAGTTCGCCCGCGGTTTTCGCAATCCGTACCGCGATGTGTCGTTCGACCACATGTACAACCTGTTTCATGTCGACAACGACCAGGAAGACGGCAGCAAGTTTCAAGGCGTTCGGCTCATGCACGTGGTCGATGGCGCTGACTACGGATGGCGACTGGCGCCCGGTACGATCTGCTGCCGCACCGATTTCGAGCTAGGCGCCGCCTTTGGCGAGCGGCCGGGCACGCTGCCCGCAATGCTCAAGACGGGGCGCGGGGCGCCAGCGGGATTGTTGATCTATCAAGGAACCAGTTTTCCGGAGTTCTTTCGCGGACTGCTGATCTATCCCGATGTGTATCGCAAGCTAGTGCGCGCCTACCGCGTGGAGCGACGTGGCAGCACCTTCGCCGTGATCGAACAGTTCGAGTTGATGAAGACGGAAGATGGGCTGTTCCGACCGTGCCAGGCGGTCATGGGACCCGACGGCGCGATCTACATTGTCGACTGGCGCACCGATTCGGGGGGCGCCGGTCGGTTGTGGGGCGATGGCGAGCATGGACGCATCTACCGCCTGACATGGGAAGGAACGTCAGAGTCCCCGGCGATCGCGCCCGGAAAGATGGATGCCTGGGCCAGCATCCACGGCGCCAAGGACGACGAGTTGTATCAGCTCTTGGATAGCCCGGACTTTGAACTGCGCAAGCGCGCGCTGGAAGAACTAATGCAACGCGGCGCGCGGCAGCGCGACAAGCTCGTTACGATGGCGCGCGACACCGCGCGGCCAGCCCATGCGCGCGCCGCCGCGGCGGCCGGCGCCGCGCGACTTTACGACGCCAGCGTGCAACTCGGCTTGATTGGCCTGTTGAGCGACCAGAATCTCGAGTTGCGCCGCTTGGCGGCGGAACTATTGGGGCGCAACACCACGCGCGAGGATATTCATGTTCCCCGGCTGACGTCGTTGACCGCCACGCTCAACGATCCGCATCCGGCGGTGCGCCGCGCGGCGGCCGTCGCGGTGGGTCAAATAGCCAGCCAGCTCGAACAGGGACACGCGGCGCGGCACGTGGCGGCCGGCGCCCTCTGGTCGGCGCTGGCCAATGCGCCAGATGACGACCCTTATCTGCGCGACGGCATCTTGCATGGCCTTGAGCTGCTGGGCCAAGACGGCATAAATCTTATGGTCCAAGGCGCGCTGGGACGCGACTTCGATCTACGCGAGATGTCGATTGCCGCGCTTGAGGCCATGCGAACGGCGCCAGCCGCCGCGGCGCTCGACCGCTTGCTCACCGAACCCAGCCTGCTGAATCAAGATCAACAGCGCCGCGTGCTGACGACCTACCGCCGCATTCAGGTCGAGCCGCCCATCGACGGCGCCGTACTGGCCAGTTGGCTGGCGCGGCAGTCAGACGCCGCCGCGACGCTGCAACTTGCCGGGCTCGAAAGTCTGGCCAGCATTCACGGCGCCCCCACCGCGCTGGCGTTGCCTATTGCGATCAAACTCCTCAAAGACCCCGATGAACAACTGCGCATCGGAGTGATCTCGTTGCTGGGCGAGAATCATCTGGTGGAGGCCGTGCCGGCCTTGGTGGCCGCTATCGCCGATCGGCGCAAGTCGCTTGCCGAGCGACAGGCCATTGTCACCGCGCTGTCGCAACTGCGGGAGCAAGAACTGCCCTGGGGACACAAGTCGGCCAAGGGAGTAGAACTGGAATTGGATCGCCTCGTCGCACTGTCCGGCGATCCTGAGCACGCCGATCTCCGCGCCGATCTGGTCGCCTTGGTTTGCGCGGTCGATTTTTCGATGGGCCGCCCCTTGGCCGAGGCGATGCTTGCCAGCGGCGATACGGCCGCTGGCCGTAGCGCCATCGCCATGCTCGGCGCCGATCCTGCGCAGGCCAAACAACTGGCTGAACAGTTCGTGGCCGGCAAACTCGATCGGCAGTTGTTGCCAGAGATTTCGGCCGCGCTGCAAAAACACATCGCCAACGAGGAGGAAGGAGAGTTCCCGCAATTGTTGCAGCAGGTGCTGCGCGGTGGACTGTTGCTGTCGCTCGACCCCGCCGAAGTGGCCCGCGTCGAAGCGCTGGTGCAAACGACTGGCGATGCCGATCACGGTCGCGAGGTGTATCTCAACTCGCAAAAGAGCCAATGCGCCATCTGCCACAAGCTAGAGGGGGTCGGCGGCCAGGTTGGTCCCGATCTGACGCGAATTTGGGACACGCACACCGTGACCAAAATCATGGAATCGATGATCGATCCTTCCAAGGAGATCAAGGAGGGCTATGCCACCTTCAGCGCCACAACCAAAGGCGGACAGGTTTACACCGGCCTGCGCGTGTCGGCCGACGATCAGCAAGTGACGCTGCGCGACGCGCAAGGCAAGGACATCGTGATCCCGCGCAGCGATCTCGATGAATTGGTCGAAAGCAAAAAAAGCCTCATGCCCGAGGGGGTGACGGCGCAGTTGAGTTTCCAGGAATTCATCGATCTGGTGGCGTTCCTCAAGAACCGCGGCGCGCAGCAGGCGCTCAAAGGCGCGAAATAAGACACTCGTGCGAACTAGCCGCTATGAATATCTTTGAATAGCCGCGCCGCGCTTCATTCCGTGCGGCCAAAGATCGCCAGACACATGTCGTCGCTCTGTGGGTGCCGGCCGACAAACTGCCGTACGCTGTCGAGCAGGTGTCGGCCCAGCGCGCTGGCGCCCGCGATCGGCGCCTTCAATTCTTCCGTAATGCGGGCGATGCCGAACAGTTGTCCCTCGGCGTTCATCGCCTCGCTCAGCCCATCGGTGAAAATGGCGATGCGGCCGCCTGGCGCCAGTCGCACGGTGATCTGCTCATAGTCGTAGTCGACGTCAATGCCAAGCGGGATACCGGTCTCCGCCTCGCCAATCGGTGTGACGCTGCCGTCGATCCGCCGCCACAAGGGGGGCAAGTGACCTGCGTTGACGATCGTCGCTTCATGCTGTTCGCGGTCGAGGACCGCCACGGCGCAGGTGACAAACCGGTCTTGCCAGCCCGCGCTGGCGAAAGCGCCATTGATGCACTTGAGCGCCTTGGCCACGTCGCGCTCGGCCGCCAGACAATAACGCACGTCGGCCGATAATTTGGCCATCAAGAGCGCCGCGGGGATTCCTTTGCCCGCCACATCGGCCACCACGATCGCCAATCGATTGCCCGGCAGTTCCACATAGTCGTAATAGTCGCCGCCAAGTTGCGTCGCCGATTCATAAAAATCGAAGAATTCGTAGCCGTCGAACTTGGGCGGGCCCGCGGGCAGAAAGCCGCGCTGCACCTGATGGGCCAGTTCCAGATCGCGTTCGGTGCGCTGCTGTCGCAGCGCCGACTCGTGCAGTCCTGCGTTTTCGATCACCAAGGCCGCCTGCCGCGCGACGCTGGCCAGCACCTCCAAATCGTCCTGGCGAAAGCCGCTGCGCTGATCGACAGTGTCGATCTGAATGACGCCCAGCGCGTGGTTGTCGCTGTCCAACAAGGGCGCGCACATCAGCGAGCGAATCCGAAAATCGGCGATGCTTTGGCTCATGTCGAACCGCGCGTCGCTGGCGGCGTCGGCCGACAGGATCGCCTCTTTCGAGTTCATCGCCTGCAGCACGATCGTCCGGCTGACGCGCATCGAATCTTCATCGCCCGGCCGCCGATGCTTGACCGCCTTGAGCATCAGCGGGGCGCCCTCCGACTCGCGGAGCACGATCAGCCCGCGATCGGCCTGAATGAAAATCTTGAACAGACTGTCGAGCAGCTTCGGCAGCACGGCGTCGACCGACAGGGTGCGCCCCAGGTTGTGCGTGATCTCCATCAAGGCCCGCAGCTTGGCCTCGGGGCGGACCGTCATCCGCAGGCCCGACTCTGAAATCGACAGGTCGAGCTTCGACATGATCGTCGAAGAACCAACGTCGGGTTCCTCGTCGTCGAGCAAAACGGCGGGCTCGGTTTCGGTAGGCTTGACGCGGGCTTGCGCCACGTCGCCGGGTCGTCCCAGGTGAAAGGTGAACAACAGGTCGCAGATCTTCAGTCGGTCGTTCTCTTGCAGCGCATAGCGTTCTTCAATGGCGCGGCCATTGACGATGGTGCCGTTGCGGCTATGCAGATCCTCGACGAAGTAACCGCCGTTCTCCTGCGTGATCTGCGCGTGCTGTCGGCTCACTGCGCCCACATCGAGCACAATGTCGCAATCCGGATGCCGACCCAACACAAACCGCTCGCCATCGAGCGGAAAGAGTTGCCCGGGGTTCAAACCCTTCAATACTTGGAGGCAGGCCATGTGGCGGTGCGGATGGCAAGAGGCAGGCGTGTGCGTGCGATCACGGCAATGCGCCAGTCGCAGCGGCGCGCCGCCAGGGAGACGCCTCCCTACGGGCGCGCTACAGATGCAGTACGCTACCAAACTCAGGCCACCTAAAGCAAAGAGAAATCAGCCCCTGCCAGAACCCTGAGCTATTAACTCTCGCGAGAATCGCAAACCTGGCGCGGGCCAGCCGCGGCGCCGCGCCGGGCCCTCTTGACTGCCTTCGCCAATCGTCATAAGTTGAAGCTAGCCCTGCCGATATCGACAGCGCAGGGCGTCAAGCTACTGCCCGGTGGTGTAACGGTAGCACGGGTGGCTCTGGACCACTTAGTTAAGGTTCGAATCCTTACTGGGCAGCTTCGCCACAACATCTTCCGAACGCTCAGCTTAGCGATCCTGCCAGCAGCCATTGGCAGCGCGGATTCGCAGCAGGCAATCGGAAACCGTTTCCGGTTGAGTGGCTTGCGGGCATGGCGACCTCTGTTCCTCGCACGCCGTAGTACCGCCGTCGCGCCACACGCCGACATCTCGCGCTGGTCGAGATCGCCGGCCAGCGCGTCCTGCCCGGCGTACGAGATTTTGCGCGCCATCGGAACACGTCCCTGCAATCGCGCGACTGTCGAGATTGATTGGCAGGAAGGGATGATCGCTAGTCAGTAAATGGCAGGCGCTGCTGCTCCATGCCGTCAATGGGGCCGTCAATCGCCGTGTTAACGCGATCCGGCTTTGCGGCGCGCACGCGCGCCGGATCGGTCGCTTTCTCCGCTTCGGCCGCTGATTCGGCAGCAGTGTCTTGCGCAGCATCGCCCTCCTCGGGCGGCAGTTCGCCTCGCTCGCGCCGGCGGCGCAGCAATTCTTCGATTTTGACCCACTCGCCGGTCGGCTTGTCCAGCACGCGAAACTCATTGGTCGATTGCATGGCAAAGCGGCTAGTGTCCGACTTGCGCGGCGTTTTGGCGCTGGGTTGCTCCTGGGGCTGGTCGCTCATGGCTCGACACCTGACGATCTGTGTCCTGACTGTATTTATCCTGCGGCATCCCGCCGGTCGGCGGCTACACACCGGTTGTTCTATGGGTGCTACGCGACGGCGCCGGGATTGGTTCATTCTTGCTGCCGCCTGCCTTTTTTATGCGCGTCGTCTACATCCGCGACCGCGACGCCGCGACTGGCGACGATACCAACTGCTTGGTACTCTCTCGCATGATGGCGCGCTCCAGGGTCGGAGTATGGCGCAAAGCAACCAAACTCAAGCTCGCCCCGCCCCTGTTCGGCCAATCGTCATTCGCACCTGTCCGTCATACCTCTGCTGCCGGCGACTCGGCGGTTCGAACCGGCTGCCAAATTCCAACCTGGGGGCCACTCACAACTTCCTCAACACATGCAATAGGTGCGCGCGATGTCGATTCTGCTTCGTGGATTGCTGCTCGTTGGCTGCTTGGCGCTTTTGATCGACCAGTCCTGCGCCGAACCCTCGCTTGAAGCGCTGCCCGAGGCGCCGCATCGACCCCTCTCTGCCAGCCGCGACTGGCTCATCGACGATTCCGCGACCCAGGCCGGAGTCTTCCGCTCCAGTGATGGCAAGTCGCTCGTCCTCGATAACGGCCTGGTTCGCCGCGCGATCCGCGTGGCCCCGAATGGCGCCACCGTGGCGCTCGACGATCTCCGCACCGGCGCCAGCTTGCTGCGCAGCGTGCGGCCCGAGGCGATGGCTGTCATCGACGGCAAGCCATTGCAGGTCGGTGGTCTTTCTGGCCAACCGGTTCATGCCTATCTGACCAATGCTTGGATCGACTCTCTCCAAGAAAATCCCGACTCGCTGCGGCTCATCGGCTGGGAAGTGGTGGCGCCCGATAAGCGACTGGAGTGGAAACGCGTCCGCCACTCCGAAGATCGCCCCTGGCCTCCGACAGGAAGTGGCGTGCTGTTGCACTTCGAACCGCGCGGCGACGAATGGAAGGGTCTGCATGTCGCGGTTCGCCATGAGATTTACGATGGCGTGCCCGTCGTGGCCAAGCGAGTCGTCATCACCAATGGCGGCGATCGCGCAATCACGATCGACGGGTTGACCACCGAGATTTTGGCAACGGTCGAAGGCGAGTCGAACGTCGACTCGCGCGAACCCGCGCAATGGCGCCGCCCCCCGATCGAAGTCCTTTCCGACTACATGTTCCACGGAGTCGATGCCGACACCGCGAATCGTGTGGCCAACTGGCTGCCCGATCCCGAATACACCACGCAGGTCAGCTACAACCTGCAAACGCCTTGTCTGTTGGCATGCAAGCCGCCGCTAGGACCAGGCAAGACGCTTGCGCCCGGCGAATCGCTCACGTCGTTCTGGGTCTATCTCGTCATGCAAGACGCGACCGACCGCGAGCGCCAGGGACTCACCATGCGCCGCGTTTGGCGAACCCTCGCCCCCTGGACGACCGAAAACCCGCTCATGATGCATGTGCTCGGTTCCGAAGGCGCCGCGTTTCGCAATGCGGTCGATCAATGCGCCGAGGTCGGCTTTGAAATGATCATTCACTCGTTCGGCAGCGGGCTGAACATGGAAAGCGCCGATCCCGATTACATCGCCCGGATCAAAACCGATGTCGACTACGCCCATGCCAAGGGGATTCATGTTGGCGGGTACTCCCTCTTCAGCAGCCGATCGATCGACGCCGAAAGCGACGTCATCAATCCCACGACCGGCAAACCTGGCGGCGCTATTTTCGGCAACGCGCCTTGTTTCTGTAGCCGCTGGGGACAGGAGTACGAAAAGAAGATCAAGCAGTTCATCGAGCAGACTGGCTTCGATCTGCTCGAACACGACGGTCCCTATCCGGGCGATCTGTGCGCCAGCGCCACCCACCCTGGGCATCGCGGACTGGCTGATTCGCAATGGGCCCAGTGGGAAATGAGTCGCGACCTTTATTCGTGGTGCCGTGCGCGCGGCGTCTATGTGAATCAGCCCGACTGCTACTTCCTGGTCGGCGGCAACAAGACGGGCATGGGATACCGCGAAACCAACTGGTCGCTGCCGCGCGAGCAGCAGATCATTCACGCGCGGCAGCACATTTACGACGGCACGTGGAACAAGACCGTGACGATGGGTTGGATGTTCGTGCCGCTCACGCAATACCAGGGAGGCGGCGAGGCCGCGACGATCGAGCCGCTCAAAGAGCACTTGCCCGCCTACGAAGCCCATTTGGCCGCCAATCTGGGCGCCGGAGTGCAAGCCTGCTGGCGCGGGCCGCGTCTCTATGACTCCGACGAAACAAAGCAACTCGTGACGCGGTGGGTGACCTGGTTCAAAAAATACCGCGACATCCTCGAATCCGACATCGTCCACGGCCGCCGCGCGGATGGCCGCGACGTCGACTTCATCGTGCACGTCAATCCCAAGCTCAAGCGCAAGGGACTGGTGGCGATTTATAATCCGCTGCCAGAACCGGTCACGCGCGCGCTCCGCATTCCGCTCTACTACACCGGCCTGGTCGACGTCGCCAAGATTCGCCAAGAAGAAGGAGAATCCAAAGCACACCCGCTCGATCGCCAAGGCTTCGCGACGGTTGAAGTCGCCATCCCGCCGAGCGCCATGACTTGGCTCGTCGTCGAGTAGCCTTGCAATCGTTTGGTTACGGCGGCGACCTTTTTCCCCATGCCCGCGCGTCCAGTTTTACATTGCCATCTCGCGCAGCCCCCAATGGTCCGTGATACAATGTGGCTTGCCCACCCACTCCCCACCCGCCGAGGCGCAATCTCATGACCTGCTTCCGCCCCCTGCTGCTTGGTCTGTCGGCCGCTCTCCTGTCTCTTGTCGCCGGCGTTTGTCTGCCTGCGTGGTCGGCCGAACCGTCTCAGCACATCGTCATCTCGCGCGGCGAGGAGGCGGGCCCTTATCAGGCGTTTCCCGATGCGTGTCGCCTGCCCAGCGGCGATCTCGCTTGCGTCTTCTACGCTGGCTACGGGCATGTTTCGCTGCCCAACGCCGAGTGGCCCTGCGGCGGGCGCGTGTGCATGGTCGAATCGAAAGACGAGGGCAAGACCTGGACTCCGCCGCGGGTGCTGTTCGACGGACCGCAAGACGATCGCGATCCGCACATCGCCCTCCTGAGCGATGGCACGCTCGTGTGCAGCTTCTTTCAGTATCGAAGGGTCAACGACAAAGATGAGCACGATGTGTGTCTCGTGCAATCGACAGACGGCGGCCAAAGCTGGCAGACCGAGCCGCGGGTGCTGGCGGCAAATGTTTGGGCCGTATCGGCACCGGTGCGCGAACTGCCAGACGGCACGCTCTTGCTAGGCGTGTACACCGCCGACTCCACGACCGCTTACGGCGCCGTGCTGCGCTCGACCGATGGCGGCCGCACTTGGAGCGAGCCGGTGGCCATCGATCCCGATAGCGGCGTTCGACTCGACGCCGAGACCGACGTGCTGCGCCTGCCCGACGGCACGATCTTGGCCGCCTTGCGCGGCGACGGCAAAATCAACCTGCACTTCGCCACCAGCACCGATCAGGGGGTCACCTGGTCCAAGATCAAAGACAGCGGCTTTCTAGGTCACTGTCCGCACCTGACGCGGCTTTCGAGCGGAGAAATCTTGCTCACGCATCGGGCGCCGACAACATCGCTGCATATCAGTCGCGACAACGCTCAAAGCTGGCAAGGCCCTTTCGAGATCGATTCGGTGTTCGGCGCCTATCCCTCGACGGTAGAACTTAAAGATCACAGCGTGCTGGTCGTGTACTACGAAGAAGGACCGACTAGCGCCATCCGCGCCGCGCGCCTTCGCGTCACGCCCGACGGCGTGGACAACATCGGCTGGGATTGAGCGGCGCCCAACGCGCATTCGTCAACCGGAAACTGAGGGGATAGTCGAGCGTTGACGGAAGTTGCGACGTCGCACCACGGCCCGCCGCCCCGTAGCCGTCGCCCCGCAGCCATCTTGCCACCTCACCTGCTCCTCTGCTCTCTTGATCTCTCGCTTCTTTCAATGTGGCTTCGCGCCTTAGCGGTTCTCTTCTTCCGCCTCGCCCCACGTAGCGAAGCGCAGTAGGCGGAGAGGCGCAGGCCGCAGGTTGCGGTGAGGGGGGCTTTTTCCTATTTCCTCCTCCTTTGCATCCTCCGCAACTCCGCGTCTCTGCGGTTTTCTTCTCCTCTTCTCTCGCGCCGTCGCGCCGCCAACTTAAAAGAATTTTGTTGACTAGGTCGATTCGGATGATACAAGGAAGGAGGTCATTCGGGATTATGCATCCACTCGCGAGGCAATTCCGGCCAAGTGTGGCAGACATCTGGCACGCCCAACTCTGCGTGCGAAACAGCTTTGCTCTTCTTCACCGGAAGCCAGCATGCCGTCGGCATGGCAACGTGTGCGAGTATCGTCGAACGGTTGGCGCCGACGCGTCTACCAGATCGCCTGTTGCCTTTGCCACCAATTGTCCGAGCAAGTCCTCATAGGTTGATCCAATGCGGTCCTCCATGTTGGGCACGGTAGCCATCCTGGCAGTTTGCTGCACACCTGTCATCGCGCAGCAGCAGATGCCCCCCGAACAGGCGTTCGCGCTGTTCGAGCAGGCGACCAAGACAATCACTTCCCTCGATGTGGTCATGCAGGTCCGCATGAGTTGGCCGATGAAGCACGTCGTCATCGGCACGCGCACCATTGAGGGGCAACAGGTTCCAATTACCGAGTGGGCTGAAAGGCTCCCGGGCGAGCCGCAAAAGTCTGAGCAACATTTCTATCGCCAGGTCATGTCCCCCAGCGGCCAGCGGCGGATTGAGTATTTCGTCAGCGCCCAAGCTGCCAATCCCAGGGCCATTCAGGTATTGGATGGCGAAGCCATGCGGGAATTGGAACCAGACCTGAGACTCGGCGCGATCAAACCGCACAAGGGCCGAATATTGTTCGATGCGGAGGACTACTCAGCCTTCTTCAAGACCGAATTCGGTAACATGCCGTGGGTCAAGATTTTTCGCTTGCGACCAACGATGACAGCGACCCTGGAGCCCGATGGCGCCGTCCTGATCCACTCTCCCCCCACCCCCAAAACGTCGTTCCAAAATTATGGCTTTCGGGTATGGCTCGACCCCCACCACGGCATGCTGCCGCGGAAAGTGGAGCGCTATGTGCTCGACTCGGACGCGGAACTGCTGTGGAGCGATGCCTATGTCAACAAATGGCATCAGCTCCCTTCAGGCGCGTGGGCGCCCATCGAGGTCACGACGACCAACTACAATCGAAAAGATCCGCACAAAGGCCGGGCCGTGAATGTGTACGTCGCGAAAGTCGACGTCGCCCGCAGCAAATGGAATCAGCCGATCCCGCCCGCCACCTTTGTCCTCGCCTTCCCCAAGGGGACACAGGTGACCGATTTGATTCGCGATGTCATCTTCACGACCGGGGATGAAGACTCCGGCAAGAATCTGGATCGCCTGTTGGCCGACGCACAGAATGTGGCCCCTTTGAGACAGATGTTTGAGCCGCCGGCCCAAAACCGTTCGCCGCTGTTCTGGTGGATCGTCGCCCTGAATGGCGTGGTGATGATCGGCGGCTTGGCGCTGGCCTTTTTCTTGAGACGCAGGGCACGCGCCCAATGATTCGGCTAATCGCAATCGTTACTTGCATCGCGCTGGTTGGCCCCAATCCGGCCCGCGCCGATGCCGCCGATTTCTAATCGACGCTGGCTCGATTGCCGGTCGGCGGCCGAGGCCAACCGCCGCCTTGCTCACCCCCTCGCCCGTAGCGCCGCCTCCACCACCCCCAACTCGTCCACCGTGTTGATGCTCAGCGCCTCCACCGGTTTCAGCACCGCCAAAGCGCGCACGTCCTTCCCTTCTGCCCGCAGAATGCCGGGGCAGTCGGTCAGGTAATACTCGCGCTGCGCGTTGTCGGCCTTCAACTGATCGAGTGCGTGCAAGAGCGCCGGTCCGTCGAATAGATACGTGCTCATATTCACTTCGCGGATCGCCTGCTGCTGGGGCGTGGCGTCTTTCTGCTCGACGATGCCGACAAAGGCGCCCGTCGCGTCGCGCACAATCCGCCCCAGCCCGGTCGGGTCTTCTTTGTGCGTGGAGCCGAGGATGCAGGCCGGCCGCGCGGCGGCGTACTCGGCCAATAGCCGCGCCACCGAATCGCTTTGCAGCATCGGCGAGTCGCCGGCCACCACGATCACCGGCCCCGTGTGCCCAGCCAACGCGGCCTTGCACATCATCACGGCGTGGCCGGTCCCAAGCTGTTCGGTCTGCTCCACAAAGCTCACATCCTTGTGGCGGCCCAGTTGCTCGCGCGCCAGGTCGGATCGGTAGCCAACCACCACGATCATCTGCTCGACGCCCCCCGCCCGCAGCGCGTCGAGCACGTATTCGATCATGGGCCGACCCAGCACCGGGACCAGCACTTTCGGCAGGTCCGACTTCATCCGCGTCCCTTTGCCGGCGGCCAGAACGATTGCGACTGTCTTGCTCATCAATATGGGTTCTCTCTCGCGTGGATGCCCGCTCAGATGGAAGTCACAAGTCTGGCGAGCCGAGGCCGCGGCGACAAGTCACGCGCCGCCGTCGGGGATCAACTCGACGCACACCAGCCGGCCGCGCCCGCGCAGATACAACAGTCCGTGCGAGAGGATCGGCGGGGCCCAGGCCGGATACTGAATGAGCGGCTCGGGGCCAAAAACGCTGGCGTTGGCCTCCTTGTCGATCAAAGTCGCTTCTCCCACCAGTTCAAAGCGCTGGGGATTGACGCGGATCAGATACAGTTTGCCGCTCTCCGCCAAACAGACAAAATGCCCATCGACATACAAGAGCGACGAGCGCGAGAGGTCGGGCTGGCGCCACTGCACCTTGCCGGTGGCCAGCTCAACACAGCGCAGCTCGGCGTCTCCGGTGTGCCGACCGCTGGAAGCGTAGATATATCCTTCATGATGAATCGGCGTGTTCCAGTGCGTCATCAGCGCCTTGTCGCGGCCGCGATCGGCGTCTGACCACACCACGTCGTAGCCGCCGGGGCGCACCTTCAAAAGCGAACTGCCCACGCCGTAGCACTCTGAGATGAACACCTGGTCCCCCACCACCACCGGCGAACTAGCGTTCACGCTTTCCAAAATCTTGGCCCGCCACGGGTAATGAAAGTCGCTCGTCCCCGCCACGGGATCGAAGCCCAATAGGCCTCGCCGCGCGAACACAAAGCACCACGGCCGGCCGTCGATCGTGGCCGCCACTGGCGAGGCGTAGCTGGCCAGGTCGTCTCCCAGCCGGTACCGCTCCTTGCCGGTGCGTTTGTCCAGCGCCACCACCGCCGTGCCGTTGGCCTTCACCCGATCCAGTTGACCGGGCGCCACGCGCTGGCTTTCCGCGGGGCTGCCTCCGACTTGCACGATCAGCAGCTCGCCCTCGATCCGCGGCGTGCTGCCGACGCCAAAAAAGTTCTGCACCACGCCATATTCTTGGTTGAGGTCGATCCGCCACACCACGGCGCCATCGACCACATGAAGACAGTGCAAACTCCCCTCGACGCCGTAGAGATAAACGCGGTCGTCGTCGACAATCGGAAAGCAGCGCGGACCGTTGTCGTAACCATACAAATCTTCGTACTCGAATGTGTACTTGTACTCCCACAGCGGCCGCCCCGTCTCGGCGTGCAGGCAGCGCAGCCGAGCCTGCTGTCCCACGGCGTCGAACAAAAACAAGCGCCCGCGGCTCACCGACGGCATGCTGTAGCCAATGCCCACCTCGGTCTGCCAGACCACGGGGGGCGGCCCGCTCTTCCAATCGCGGCGGATGCCGCGCTCTGGCGATTTGTTGTCCTGCGTCGGCCCCAAGAAACAGGGCCAGTCGATGCCCGACTTGCGCGTGGCCAAATTGGGCACGGCGCTTTCGGTTGCCCAGGCCGTTGCCGGCGCCACCAGCACGCACAAAAATCCCAGCGAGACGCCAAGCATTTGCATACGATATTTCTCAACAGCCGCGGTTGCCGCTCCAAATATAGTGAATTGTCCGCGCGTTCTCGAACGCGCCCACCCATTTCTCGTTATCGTCTTTGCCATCATGTCAGAAGCCTTGCAAGTCGGCGCCCGCGTTCGCATCCCCGCCAGCGAGTTGCAAATGAGCTTCGCGCGCAGCTCCGGCCCAGGTGGGCAGAACGTCAATAAAGTCAACTCCAAGGCCATGCTGCGCTGGAACGCGCGGACCAGCGGCAGCCTGCCCGCGGACGTGCGCGAGCGCTTCTTGACTCGCTATCGCTCGCGTCTTACGGCGGATGGCGAGCTGATCATCCAAAGCCAGCGCTATCGCGATCAGGGGCGCAACACAGCCGACTGCCTGGAGAAGCTGCGCGCAATGATCGCCGCTGTGCTGGCCGCGCCACGCAAACGCCGCCCGACCAAGGTTCCGCGCGGCGCGATCGAAGATCGCTTGCAAGTCAAACGGCGCACCGCGCAAAAAAAGCAAGCGCGCGGCCGTCGCACACTGGGCGACGATTGACAACACCAGCGACTAATCGAGGTGGTACGGGCTGTCGGCCACTTCTTCAAACCGGATCTCGTCAACCGGCTCCTGCTTGCCGTGGCCGGCGTACAAGCGATTTGGTCCGTTGAAGACCCAGCCCGACTTGTCGCTCACATTCTTGTAGGCGTGCACCACGCCCGGCGGCACGATCACCGCCTGCATGTTGCTCTCTCCCACCACCACGACCTGCTTGGCCAGGTGCGTCGGCGACTCCTTGCGGCTGTCCCACAGATACAGCTTGAAGTCTCCCGGCCCGCAAAAGGCGAAATAGTCGGCCTGATCGTGATGAAAGTGCGGTCCCCGCGCCACCCCTGGCTCGGTCTGGCTGATGTATGCCATGACCGGATGATTTTCTTGGGGCAACTCGTCCTCGCGATAGAGTTCGATCAGCCAACCGCGTCGATCAGTGAATTTTTTGAGCGACTTGAAAACCACGCCTTCGATGGCGCCTTCGTGAAACATGCGATCCTCTTTCGACGCGGAATGAAAAACTTGCCCTGGAACGGCATTTTGTACCACAGTCGCGCCGCGAATCCGACCGCTCGGCCGGGGGTCGTGCTCAAAACGGCTGGCGGACCTCGCCAAGGTTTCGACCATTTCCGCTCAAAAACCGGCCTTGACCCTCAGTGGCGATTCCCATATTTTCCCGCCTCACGTTGGCAACAACGATTGGTGTCGCGACGCTAATCGAAGCGCCAACTATGGTTACAAACGAAGAAGGCTGATCTACGCGTAGAGGTTGCCTCGCCCAATACGGACGAGAACAACCGGAAGCGACTTCGCCGGCATGGATGCGGGCGGCCGCTTCAGCAGCCGTTTTTGGTATTTGCGATCCAACCGATCGCCGATCGTCCAATCGCTCCCGGACAAGGTAGGTGTCCTTTGCCCCCCTGGGACCCCAGCCTTTCCGGGGGCCTTTTTATGCGCCCGCCTCTGGCGCCAATTCTTCGGCGATAAAGCCGCAGGTCTTGTGCGTGCCGTCGCAAAACGGCTTCTTCCCCGATTGCCCACAGCGGCAAAGCGCCACCAGCGGTTTATCTTGGTTAATCGGAAACGGGTTGCCTTGGTGATCGACCACCGTTACCGGGCCTTCGATCACCAGCGGCCCATTGGGCCGACAGCGAATGACAAGCGACATTGTGCTAAACTCTCTCTAAAGCGCTTGATTTACCGAATCGCCACATACCGCGAAATCTAACCAGTCGTCGATTCGCTGTCACCCGGGCTACGATGGAACAAAGGTAGTCCCGCACTCCGCGCGAGTTTCTCTGCAATGCAATTGGCAATCTTCAAGTCGCGCCGTCACGCGCTTTCCATCGCAATGCTCCTCGCGGCGCTGGCGCCCGCTACAAGCTTGGCGCAAATGTTCGGCCCCCGTTCACTCGGTACGCCGCTCGGCCAGCAAGCACGGCCAGGACAGCCCAACGCGCCTCGGCAGCCCACCCCCGGCGGCAATCCGAATGAGAATCTAATGCAGGCGCTCAGCGTCAATATGGATCGCTTTTTCCGCGATCGGCGACCAGCCGATGCCTTCGTCGGCCGTGATCGGGTCGATGTCGCCGGTTTTGTCGGCGCCAATCAGGCGCAAAACCAGGGCCCCATCCTCTCCGCCATTGGCCAACTGCGCGAGGTCATCAACCCCAATGTCAATCGACTGCGTCCTGATATCGCAACCGCGCGCCCCGGTCCCTATCGGCCGCGGCTGACACTAGGTTTCACGGCCGATTCATCCCCGCCCCCGGCAAGAGCCCAGGCGCTTGAAAATCGACTGGCAAAGGCGATGGAGGATCGGCTGTCAGGTCCGGTTGTGGTGACGCTGGCTGGTGAGACGGCCATCCTGGAGGGCGCGGTCGCATCCGAACATGATCGCCACGTGGTTGCCGAATGGGTCCGCCTAGAGCCCGGAATTGCTGAAATCGAGAATCGGCTGCGGGTGGCGACTGAAATGCCCCCTGCTGATCTACCAAGCCCTTCGACAGCAACCGAGCCGCCGTCGCCACTAATGCCGGATCTAGTTCCGTAGCGCCCGCGCCGAGTGTCGCCACCGCGGGCATGGCGGCCGGCGAGCCTGACGCCGCGCCCAGCGCCGTGGCATGCATGACTTGCCCCAAGGGCGCCGGCGCCGCCTGTTCGGGCACATTCCGCCACTGATAGTTTGGCGGAAGGTTAATCGTGCTAGTCTGCAGCCCGCTCCGTGCGCGCGCCTCTTGATAGCCTACCGGCTGAGTCTCAGCGGGCGTCCCCGGCGCTGCCGCCTGCCCCGCATGCTGCACCGCTGTTTGCAATTGTTCTTGAGTGACTTCGCCGGGCTGCACCAATGGCGCTTTGCCCGGCAACACTTGTCGCAGCGACTCGGAAATCACCGAGCCACCTTCCTTCGACTCAAATCGGCACACCAAGCCAACCACGCGCTGCTCGCCCCCAGCCTGGTCCCACGGAATCCAAAAGCTGTACGAGTGGCCGAGCTTCGCCTTGCTGTAATGCCGTTCCAGTTGGTCGGCGGTGAAGATGTACTTGCGGTCGGGCGCCATCTGCGACAGGTCGTTGTCGGTGTCGTCGTAGCCAAAGACATGAAGCGACCCCTCCACCTTCACGGGCTTGTCGCTGCCGTTGGCAAAGAACATCAGTCGCCCGCCAAAGCCGCGCACGCTCGGCACGCCCGGCTGATTCAACACAGTGTCGGTCCAGAACACCGTGATCCGATCAGGCTGACGAGGCTTGGTGTTGAACCACGGAATCTCGGCGCGCGCAGCCGGGGCGGCGCTGGCGAGCGCCAATGCGATCCAACAAATGCTGCGCTGGACAAACTTCATCGTGTGCTGCTCGCGTTGCTAACCGCCGGCTTGGGCAAATAGGGAGAGACATCGGGTCGCGGCCCCAATCGACTCATCACCGTTGGCGCCGGCCCGTGATACACCGTCGTCTTCACTTCGGCGGATGGCTCTTCCTTGGCGCCCGGCATCTTGAACTGCGGCCGCCACTTCATCACGTTCCCTAGCCGCGAGGCTCCGCCCGTGGACGGTTGTTTCGCTACCACCGGCTGCGCGGCGCCCTGCCGCATCCGTGCGCCATCCACCGGCGCCGGTCGGAACGGCACAGGCGGGGGGAGGGCCGGCGGCGCGCCGGGCGGCGCGACAACGGGTTCGCCTGGCATTACGCCGGGTGGCAACACAACCTCGCCATTCGGCCCTGGCAGCGCCGGCCCCATTTCCATCGGTGTCTCGATTGCTTCCATCACGCCGCGCGGATTCATATCCGGGTAGATCACCTGTGTCTGGCTATGATCCATCTCCGTTTCACCGCGTCGATGGATGCCGGTCTCACCCTGCACCTCCTCCACGTCGGCCAGGCACCAACTCATTCGCGCCGCCTCCATCTGCTTGACCTGATTGGCGTCTGCCTCGTTGCGCACCACGTGCGGCGTCAGAATAATCAACAACTCGGTCCGCGCTTTCTGCATCAGGTCGTACCGAAACAACATGCCCAAGAGTGGCACGTCCGACAACCACGGCACGCGGCGCGTGTTCATGCGCTTGGTCTGACTGATCAAACCACCCAGCACGATTGTTTGCCCATCCACCGCGCTCACCGTGGTCTGCGCGCGGGTGGTGTTGATCACGGGGGAGCGAATCACCTCGCCAGTCGACGACGTCGAAATGGGGATGCCTTCATTCACCGGCCCCAATTCCGAGCGCTCGGCGTCGATCTCCATCACCACCATGCCGTCGGGGCTAATCCGCGGCGTCACCCCCAAGATGAGTCCGACGTTGATCAGATCGATGTTGCTCACCTGTCCCAGCGCCGTCAGGCTCACCAATGCCACGCGCGGCACCTGTTGACCTACTTGGATGAACGCGGGCTGGTTGTCGAGCGTCATCACCTGCGGACGGCTCAAGATGTCCAGTCGCCGCTTCTCGCGCAGCGCGCGGATCAAGATGCTCACGTTCTCGCTCGATGCCGACAGCACCAGGCCGCCAAAGCCGCGATCGGTGTTGATGCGGCCCACCGAAAAGCTCGACAATCCTTGCGCGCCGACCGTCCCCGCGTTTTCCAGCGCGCGCGAGCCGGCGCTGTTGCCCAGTCCCGCTCCCGGCGCGTTGAAATCAAAGCCGGGCGTCTGATCGGCGGACAAGATGTCGGCATACCGCGTCGCCCCGCTAGGGATGATGTTGCTCAACAGGCTGCGATCAAATAGCACGGCGTCTTGAATGCCCAGCTCGGCGCCAAACTCCTCAAAGTTGTCGAGTCGCACTTCCGCGATGAGCACTTGGATCATCACTTGCGGTGGTTGCGCGTCGAGTTGCTCCACCAAGCGCAAGATCTCGTCGTAGTAGCGCGGCGTGGCGCTGATGATCAGGCTGTTGCTCACCGGCTCGGGCACCACCACCACTTCGGCCTCGATCTGTTGAAACGGGCTGTACGATCCCGGCGCCGCTTCCATCACCTGCCGCTCGCTCCGCAAAAACTCGTTGATCGACTGAGCCACGTCGGTCGACGGTGCGTTCTTCAAACGAAACACCGTGCTCTTGCGATCTTCAATATCGCTCTCGTCGAGCCGCAGCAATATCGCCTCCACAATCGTCAGATCGCCCGGCGCCCCGGTCGCGATGATCGAATTGGTCCGCTGATCGACCGAAAATCGCAGCGGCGCCAGCGATGGGTCGTTGGCCGCGCTGGCGAGTTGCGGCCCGCCCGGCAAGGTGGCCTGCGTCCCCAACAGCGCTTGCAACATCTCGACCAGCCGCACCGCGTCGCCGTTCGTCACTCGAAACACCTTGATCTGCGCGGTGCTGGCGGGCTGACTGTCGAGCTGCTCGATTACCGCGACAATCAGATCGAGGCTCTCGGGCGGCGCAGAAACTAACAGCGAGTTGGTGCGCGGCTCCGGCACAATTCGCACATCGCTCAAAGCGCCCGACTTAAGCAACTGCCGTCCAGCGGCGTCGAGCGTGAGAAACTCAAGCGACTCCTGCCGCTGGTTGGCCGCTCCTGCGACGCCGGCGCCGGCGATGCCTGCCCCCGCTCCCGTCATCGCCAATTGCAGCACCGGCGCCATATCGAGCGCCAGCGTGTTGCGCAGCCGCACCACGCGCAACTCGTTCACCGCCGTACCCCCCGCCACATCGAGTCGCTCCAAAAGCACCTCGACTTCGGCAAATTCGCTGGGGCTGCCTTGCACCACCAGCGAATTGGAGCGCGTATCGGCGCTGATGATCACTCGCTCCGCGGCCGTCGTCCCCGCCGCGCGAAACAAATCTTGCAACGTGTTCTGCAGCGCGGTGGCCGAGGCGTGCTGCAAGCGGAACACTCGCACTTGCGCGTCGGGCGAGGTCGGTTGATCGAGCTTGCCGATCAACTCCCGCATGGTGTTCATCGCCTCGCCCCAGCCGATCACCAACATCGCGTTGGGGCGCGATACGGCAATCGCGGTCGCCCGCCCCTGACGGCCAGTCAACAGTTCGGTTTGAATCTGCGTGACCACCCGTCCCACGCTCGCGCTGCCGGCGTGTTGCAATGGGACCAACTCGATCTGCGGCTCCGAATCGGCGCTGATCCGCTCAATCTCCTCAATAATCCGAATCAACTCATTTACGTCGCGTTCGCGACCCCGCAAAATCACCACGTCGAGATCGCCAAGCGTTTCAATCTCGACATCGGCGCCCAGCTCGCGCAATTGCTGTCGCTCAGACTCGCTCATCTCCTCATCGTTTGGTGCTGGCGGCGCGATCAATGGCGCCTGCGGTTCCTCCGGCGGCGGCTCCATTTCCGGCTGAAACATGGTGCGCACCAGGCGATGATCCTGACCAGCGCGCGACTCGATCGCTAGCGCGCGACTCACCCCGCTAGTCGCGCCGGCGCCGCTCTGATCGTTCACCGCGGCCGGCGCTTGGGGCGGTAGCGATTCGCCGCGATACGCCTCCACCGCCTGCTGCACCTTGGCCGGGTTCGATCGCGATAAAGGAACAATCCGCACCGTGCGACCGTCCTTTGGGCGTGGGCTGTCGAGCACCGCGATCAATCTCGCTACCTGCGGCGCCAGCTTCGCAGAGCCATGGATCGTAAAGCGATTTTGTCGTGAATCGACTTCGATCTGCACTCTCTCGCCATTGGCCGTGAGCACCCACGCCGGCAGTTCGCCCGGTGCCTGACTGGCCGCTACCAACCGCCGCGCGAACATCTCCTTGAGCAGCGTCTCGACTCGCGCCGCTTGTGAATGCTTGAGCTGCACTGTAGCGCTTTGAAAGCGTGACTGCTCCGCCGCCGCTGGCGTTTCGGTCCCGGCCGGCAATTCTGCGCCCAACAGTTCCGCGGCGCGAGCCTGTGCCTCCGCCGGCGCGACAACGACAATCTGCTTCGTCCGCGCATCAAAGGCCACCTGAGCAGCGGTCCCCAGGTGCTGCTGCAACCGCGACGCCGCGCGGTGGCCGTCGGCGCCAGTGTACGCATACGTTCGCAGGGCGGTCGCTACCGCGGCGCCTGCGACGGGCGCGCGATCGAGCGAATCGACCAGTTGACGCGCCAGTTGTTGCGCATCGGCCGGACCCGCTACCAGCAGTTGTTTGCCGCTGGCGTCTCCCACCACCCGCACGTCTTGGCGGTCCCCCAACAACTGGGCCAGCGTCTGGCGCACCGAGTCGACTGATGCGTGCCCGAGCGGGTAGCTCACATACGCGTTTGCCTGCGGCGCGGCGCCTTGCTCGCCAGCAACCTGCTCGGCGGCGAAACCGCGCGCGGCAATGCACATTGCGAGCGCCGCAAGCAATAGCCCGCGGCAGCCTCGGCGTGGGCGACGTAATTTAGTAGGCGAAAAATGCACTTGCGATCATGGGCAGCCGGTTTCCCCCCCTGCTCACCCGCGTCGTACGCCAATCGAGCGCGGTTCGCGCAATCATGGCGTGCCTAACTAATCGGAAAAGTTTGCCTTACCCTCCAGCTTTTCCGGTCAACGGTTCGAAAACCGAAAGCTCGGTACCCGCCTGCACTCCCCGTGGCCGCCGGCAAGGGACGCACCTGCCGGCAACTTGGGCACTTCGGGCAAATTCGGATCGCCAGCAGCACTTCTGTCAGTTCGTGCGCCTGACATCTTCCCTACGCTCGAACAGTCGCTCAACCGGTGGCTTGCTAGCTGCCGAAAGAAAGCTTGTTGGGCCTCTTGCGCTCGCACCATCTGCCATTCCCCGCGAGTGGAAAATCCTTCGGAAGCACTTCACAAACCACACCAATCGACTCCTGCCGCATAGGACCGCAGGCATGCCTGACCATCCAGACGAGACGCCTCGATTCTCCATCGGCGAGGCGCGTCAATTGGTGCGCGATCTCTTTGAGCCGAAACCGTGGATTTACTGGACCGACTTTCTCGTTTCGGTCTACACCGGCACTGCGGCTTTCGTCGCGATGCGGTTGCTCGTGCGGTTCGACCTGCTGCACACCTGGGTCTGGGGCATTGCCGCGCTCTGCTATGTAATCAGCGTGCTGGCGCTCTATCGGGCTTCGCTCTTCACGCACGAGCTCACGCACCTCAAGCAAGATTCGTTCCGATCGTTCCGCCTGGTCTGGAACCTGTTGTACGGCATTCCCTTTCTGGTGCCGTCGTTTCTCTATCACACGCATGTCGAACATCACGCGCGCCGGCAATACGGCACGGAGCACGACGGCGAGTACCTGCCGCTGGCGCAAGGTCCGCGCTGGAAGATTGCTTGGTTTCTGGCCGAATGTCTGGTCGTGCCGTTGATCGCCGTGGTTCGCTTTCTCGGCGCGCCCCTCACCTGGGTCTGCCCCCCACTCAGGCGCTGGGTGGCCCGGCACGCGTCGTCGATGGTGATCGACCCCGCCTATGTGCGGCCGCTCCCCACCCATCGCGAGATCAAGATTTGGCGCCTTCAGGAAGTCGCCTGCTGGCTCATGGCCACCACCGTCGCAGGTTTGGTCCTGGCCGGTCTCTTGCCGTTGGGATTGGTGGTCTCCGCGTACGCCGTTTCGGTCGGAGTCATGTTTCTCAACGCCATTCGCACCCTGGGCGCGCATCACTATCGCAGCGGCGGCGAGCCAATCACCTTCATCGACCAACTCCTTGATTCGGTCAACTACCCCCATCATCCATGGATCGGCGAACTGTGGGCGCCCGTCGGCCTGCGCTTCCATGCCTTGCATCACCTCTTCCCCTCGATGCCGTATCACAATCTGGCCGAGGCGCATCGCCGGCTAATGGCTGGCCTGCCCGCCGATTCGCTCTATCGTCGGGTCAATAGCCCTGGGTTGTGGCAAACGATCGGCGGTCTGTGGCGCGAGGCGGGGCGAGCCGAACGCCGCGCGCGGCAATCGGCCGGCCGAGATGTTCGCGGCGCACTAGGCGCCTGATCGCGCCCCCGCGGTTCCCTCTTCCACCTCGCCCCCACGCAGCGAAGCGAAGTAGGCGCCAGAGGTCCGGCCGCAGGCCGGGGCGAGGGGGTCTTTCTTCTTGCTCTTCCCCTTTGCGTCCTGGCGTCTTTGCGACTTTGCGTTTCCCTTCCCCCGGACTTCCTGGCCACTTGCCCCTGTATCGCCCACATCTGGGGACGCCTGTAACAATCCTCACGCGCTCGCGCTTGGCTGGTTAGGTCGTTCGATCGAACCAGCTAACGCGGAGAAGCGCCATGACGCCTGCCACCGGATACGCTTTGCGAGACGCCAATCGACCCTATACCGACGATTGGGCATGGAACGCCGTCGAGGTCGATTTTCAACAGGCCAATCATCCGCTCCGGACCGGACCGTTTCTGGAAGGGCTGTCGTTCGACTATGTGAGCGTGCATGCGCTGGAGCTTTCGGTCTCCAGCCCCGACCCGCCCGAGGCGCGCTATCTCGACGCGCTAGTCGAGGTGGCCCACGAGAACGGCGCGGTCGCGATTACCGATCACCTGGGGTTCAACCACGGCCGGCGCGGCGAGGCCGGCGCGGGACACGTAATGACGCCTCCCTTGACCCGCGCTGCGCTCGACGCCACCTGCCGCAATATCGAGCGCATTCAGCGACAATTTGCGCCGTTTGGTTTTTACGTCGAGAACCTGGCGCATTTCTTTTTGCTCGCAGGGGAGATGGACGAGGCGAGCTTTTTTGATCGCATGTTGCGGCGCACCGGTTGCGGCCTGCTGCTCGACATCACAAACGCCTACGCCAATCAAGTGAACTTTGGCGCCGACGCCCGCGACTTTATCGCGGCGGCGCTGGCCGGCGCCGCACGGGTGCAGATGCACTTGGCCGGCGGTTTCTTTCATACGGAGCGGGGCCGCTACATCGACAGCCATTCGGAGCCGATCCCCGAAGAAGTTTGGGAGCTATATCGGCTGGCGCTCGACATCGCTGGCGACAAGGTCGACGCGGTGTTCATCGAGCGCGACTGGAACTTTCCGGCCGAGGCGGGCTGGCGTAGCGAGGCGCATAAAGCCCGCGCCATCGCCGAAGCGGCTAGCCGCGGTTCGCTCGCGGGGGCGCCGTCATGTCGCTAGTGGTAGCGCCCAGCGCGCAAGCGGAATATCAAGACCAGGTGACTGCCTGGTGCGACGATCTGGCGGCCGGCTGCGCCGCCGCGGTGTTGCCGGCCCTGGTGGGCCGCTCGGATCGGCGCGACGTGGAGCGCTACATCGAGAACGCGGTCGGCGAGCGCCATCGGATGCTGCACGAAGAGACTCGGATGCTGGCCTTGGCTTTTCCCGCGCTCGATGAGCAGATTGTGGCCTATTGCCACGACACGCCGCGCACGACTTATGCCTATGGCGAGCGCGAGTTGGTTCATTTCTTGTGTTGGCTGCGGCGGCAAGGCCCGCTCACACCGCAGCAGGCCGACTTTGTGACCTATCACGAAGCCGAGTGCGCATGCCTGGCGTTGGCCTGGAAAGATCAGCGGGCGCATCGCGCGTTTCAGCGCCGCGCGGCCGACCGAGCCTCGCTTTGCGACGGCAGTAATCACGACGCCGCGCCGCGTTGGCAATTGAATCCGATCCGCGTGTGGGCGTGCCTCTCGGGCGCGGCCGTCGGGTTGGTCAGCGCCACGATGGAGCACGCGCTCTTTTACGCCGCCGGGCAAGAGGTGCGCATGTTGTGGCTACCGGTGGCAGAGACGCAACTGGTGTGGCAATTGGAATTGCTCGCCAGCGCGACGCTTGCCGAGTGGAGTCTGGCCTGCGGCGTCGATCGCGCGCAGGTGGCGCGAGTCGCCGAAAAGCTGGCGGCGGCCGGCCTGTTGGCGACCGTGTAACACTCGCCAATTTTCTCCGCTTGAAAGGTAGCGGGGCACGACGAACGAAACAAACGAAACTTCAAATCGCCGACTCGAAACGCCTCTCGCGAGTCAAGCGATCAACAAAATCTGAGAGGCGAACACCTGCTTCGCCCTGCGGCGAAGCGAACTGTCAAAGGAGTTTTTGCCATGTCCCGTCTCGACATCCTCCGCGCTTGGAAAGATGCCGCCTACCGCAACAGCCTGAGCGCCGCCGAGCGTGCTCAACTGCCGGCGAGCCCGGCGGGCGCCGTGGAACTGACCGCCGCCGAAGCGGCGACGATCGACGGCAAGCTGTCGGTCGCGATTTGCAGCGGTTGCCACGGCTGTACCAAGTCGTTCAACAGCTTCATGACGCGAATCAACCCGGCCCCCTTGTACCGCTTCTAGGATGCGGGTCAAAAAGGTCGGCTTCACCCGAGGCGAGTCGCGCTCCCGGCGGCTCGCCTCGGTTTTTTTGGTCTGACATCAAGCGGCGTTTCACCCGGCACGCGTAACAACCATGCGTGCGATGCGCCTTGCTGATACCCGATCCTTCACCTTCGTCAGAGGAGTGCCCGCCATGACCGCGACCGCCGTTCACTCGCAAACCGAATCGACCTTGCGAATCACCCCGGTCGATCGCAATCGCTGCTTATCGGCGCCCACGGTCGACGAGGCGGCCTGGGGTCCGGCCGCTGGATTCCTGCGATTGGTCGAACCGTGGATCGACGACGCGCGACGCCGGTTGTTGAGCGCGATCAAGTCGCTCTATCGCGCAGGGCTGCCATATCACGCCAGCGAGTTGGAGGCGATGTTGTATCAAAAGCTGGCGGGGCAACTGATTCATCAAATCGGCCGCACTGCGGTGCTGGAACTGCATGTGGCGCGATTGCAAGGGACACTTGCGGGCGACACGCCCGAAGACCGGTTTCGCTCGTTCGTCCGGCGACTGGGCGAACCAGAGTTCGCGTCGGAGCTATTGAGCGAATACCCAGTGCTGGCGCGGCTCGCGCGGCAGACGATCGACCAGTGGCGTGCGGCGTCGGCCGAGTTCGCCGGCCACTTGGCGCGCGACTGGTCGCGACTGGCGAATTGCTTCTTTGCCTCACGACGCCCCACGCGCCTGGCTTCGATCGAGGGGGGCGCCGGCGATCCGCATCGCGGTGGACGTTCGGTCATGATTCTCGCGTTTTCCGATGGCCAACGCCTAGTCTATAAGCCGCGTTCGCTGGCCGCCGAGGCGCGATTTCAACGGTTGTTGATCTGGCTCAATGCCCGCGGCGCGACGCCCGCGTTTCGCCCGTTGCGGGTGGTCGATCAGCGCGATCACGGCTGGGTGGAGTTTGTGCCGGCCAAGTCGTGCGACTCGATCGACGAAGCACGCCGCTTTTATCAGCGGCAAGGGGGATACTTGGCGATCCTGCGGATGCTGGCCGCCACCGACCTGCACTTCGAAAACCTAATTGCCTGCGGCGAGCATCCGCTGTTCGTCGACTTGGAGGCGCTGTTTCATCAACAACTTCCGCAGCCGCCAAAATGCCCGGCCGCGACCGCGCTCAATCAGTCGGTGATCCCACTGCGGATGTTGCCGCAACTGGCGTTTGTCGAAGGGATGGGGGAGCCGATCGATTTCAGCGGCTTGGGAGCGGTTGCCGGACAGGAGACGCCATTTGTGACCTCCGCTTGGGAACATGCCGGCGCCGATCAGATGCAAGCCACGCAGGTGGCGGTGGCCGTGCCCGAGGGATTGCATCGTCCGCGCCTCCATGGCGAAGCGCTGGCGCTGGCCGATTTTGAAGACGATCTCGTGGCGGGTTTCGAATCGACTTATCGCTTGCTGGCGGCGCGCCGCGACGAGCTATTGGCCGCCGATGGCCCGATTGCCGCGTTTGGCGACGCCGAGGTGCGGTTCATCGCCCGGCCAACACAGGTGTATGGCATCTTGCTCGAGCAAGGTTTGCATCCCGATCGGCTGCGCGACGGCGCCGAGCGTGAGTCGCTGCTGTCGCTGCTCGACGCGCGGGCGCGGCAATTTCCCTGCCTGGCACGGCTGGTCGAGCATGAACGCGACGATCTGAATCGCAGCGATGTGCCGGTATTCACGAGCCGCCCCGCCAGTCGCGATCTCTGCGTTAGCTCGGGCGAGGTGATCACCAATTTCTTTGTTCGGCCGATGCTGGAACAAGTCCGCAATGTCATTGCGACGTTCGAAGAGGCCGACTTGGCCCAACAGTTGTGGTTGATTCGCGCTTCGCTAGCGCTGGCGCGTCGCACAGTGAAATCGGCAAGCGCTTCATGGATCGCTGGCGATCCGCTGACCGAGGCGCGACGCATTGGCGATCGACTGGCCGACTTGGCATGTGTGCGCGACGAGGAGGCAGGCTGGTTGGGATTGGTCGAGCGGCCCCGCTGGTGGTCAATTGGTCCCTTGGGGGGCGATGTGGCGACCGGCGCGACTGGCATTGCCCTGTTTCTGGCCCACTTGGGGAGAGTCACTGGAGTTAAGCGATACTCCGAGTTGGCGCGGCGCGGCATCAAAGGTGTGCTCTTGCGTCTGTCAGACGACGAAGAACTGCGCAAAGCGCAAGCGAGCCTGCCGGAAATGGGACAGCTTCCGCGCGCCCTCTATCATTTGGCGCAACTGTGGAACGACTCGGCGCTGGCCGTCGTGACCTGGGCGCTAGAACTGGCTATTGCGCAAGACTGCGGCCTCCATACGGGCGATTTGACGGGCAACTGCTCCGCCGCCACCGGCATGGCGATATTGCGAGACGCCTGCGAAGCCCAGCCGCGCAGTTTAGACCTGCCGACCGGGGTCGACATGCCAGGGGCTCGCGAAGGCTTGGCCGGCCGCGGCATGGAACTACTGGCCAAGCTTGGTTGAGCGCCGCCGGCCTACATCAAGTCCACCGCATCCGCCGGGCATAACGTGTTAGTGAGCGAGATTGCCGCCGGTGTCGATCGGATCGCGGTCACCGTAGTAGCTGTAAAGCAGCGCGATGAAGTTGTTCAAGAGCGCGGTCATCAACATGCCGCCGATGACAACGATCGCCAGCGGTTGCTGGGTCTGTGCGCCGATCCGGGTCGAAACGGCGGCTGGCAACATGCCAAAAATTGCCGTCAGGGCAGTCATCGTCAACGGACGGATGCGCGTGCCAACTCCGTTGCGCAGGGCCTCATCGAGCGATTGACCCTGATGGCGGAAGTGATTGAAACTGGAGACGAGCAACAGCCCGTTCATGATGCCGACTCCCAAGATCGAGATGAAACCCACGCCGGCCGAGATATTGAAGTTGTGGCCCGTGAGCAATAGGGCCCATACGCCGCCAATCGACATGACGATGACGTTCGAGAAGACAACGAGCGTGTCAAGTACGGACCGTTGTGCCAAATAGAGCAGCACCAGGATCAAGGTCAAGGACAACGCCACGGCCCAGGTGAGACGATGAACTGCCTCCTGCATCTCCTGAAACTCGCCGCTCCATTCCAGGTGATAGTTGGCGGGAATTAGCTTTGCGGTCTTTGCCTGTGCCTCGCCAACGGCGCTGGCCAGATCGCGGCCACGCACGCTGAACTTCACGGCGATCAGCCGATTTCCCTGTTCGCGATAGATCGTCGATACGCCCGGCCGCACAAAGCTGCCGGCATCGCTCTGCACGCCTGCGGCGTCGAGCGGCGTGACGAGGTCGCCGAGGCGACGGCGCGGAATGGCGCCCGAGTTGGTGTAGGTTGTGTTGCGGCGGTTTCCCGTCACGCTAGGGAGGGTGATGTTCGTTCCGGTGACGCTGACCGTGCCATCGGTGGAGCCGTAATCATCGGTGGTGACGCGATTTTTGACGACATCGACAGGGATATCGAGGATACGGTCGGCGCTGTCGCGCAGCCGCTTGGGCCACCGCAAGGTGACATCGAACTTGCGTTCACCTTCGACCATCTCGGTGCAGGCGCGGCCCCCCACGGCGGTGGCCAAGGCGCCTTGCACATCGGCCACGCTAACGTTCCACAACGCGCATTTTTGCCGATCGATGGGAAACTCGAGGTTGGTTTGCCCCTTGATGCTGAAGACGCCAACGTTGGTGATGCCGGGAATCTGAGAGAGCGACGACTTCATGCGATTCGCCAGTTGTTCGAGCGTGTCGAGATCGGGCCCGATGATCTTCACCGAGTTTTCGCCTTTGACGCCGGACAGCGTCTCCATCACGTTGTCGCGAATCATCTGCGAAAAATTCCAATCAACTCCCGGAATCGAGGAGTTGAGCAGGTCGCTCATCTCCGAGATCAACTCCGCCTTCGTGCGCGGACGCTTCGCGCCCCACAGCCAGGCCAAGATTCCACGGCGCTGCCGCACAGCGGGCCAGTCATGCTTCTGCTTGAGCGGCAAAAAGAACTCGCAGTTGTAGAACCCAGTGGGATCGGTGCCGTCGTCGGGCCGACCGGCCTGGGCCAGCGCCGCGTCAATTTCCGGGAATTCGCGCAACATACGCATCGCCCGCTGCGCCTTGTCGGTCACTTCATCCAACGACACATTCACGGGAAACGTGCTGCGCATATAAACATTGCCCTCTTCCAGCTCGGGCATGAACTCGCGTCCCAAATAGGGTAGCGCCAACCCCGTGACGACAATGGCGACGGCGAACACCGAGAGCGTGGTTTTGCGATGAACGAGCACCCACTCGAGTTGCCAGAGGTAAAAATGACGCAGGCCGCGGACAATAATGTTGTCGCCGCCGGGTTGAATCTGCTTGAAAAAGAGGCCGCACAAGACGGGCGACAGTGTGAGCGCGAGCAGTAGCGCGCCGCCGAGCGCAAAGGCGTAGGTGTCGGCCATGGGGCCAAAGATCTGCCCTTCGGGGCCCTTCATCGTGAACAGCGGCAGCAAGGCGAAGACCATGATGATGGTGGCGAACAGCAGGCTGCGCTCCACCTCGCCCGCCGCCAGTCGGATGCGTTGATTCAGATTGAGATCGGGGCGCGTTCCGCTGCGCAAGTAACGGAAGATCGCCTCGACCATGATGACCGACGAATCGACGATGATGCCGAAGTCGACGGCGCCCAACGACAGCAAATTGGCCGACATGCCGCGAAAGTACAGCACCGAAAACGCGAACAGCAAAGCCAGCGGAATGTTCACCGCCACGATCATCGCGCAGCGGACGTTGTTCAGAAATATCAACAGCACCGCCGAGACGAGGACCATCCCCACGACGAGATTTTCATGGACCGTCTCGGTCGTCAGATTGATCAAGTTGGTGCGATCGTAGAACATGTCCAGCTTGACGCCCGGCAGCAGCTTGCCCGAGTCATCGTTCAATTCCTCGAATTTTTGCTTGACGTCCTGCAGCGCCGGCTTCGACTGCTCTCCTTTGCGGAGCAGCACGATGCCTTGAATCGTGTCGTCGTCTTCGTTCCATACTCGTCGCCCGTCCGCGTCGAGCACGGGACGACCTTGAGAGTCCTTTTGCGGCCGCATGACCATCGCCTTGCCCATGCGAGTGTGGTTGCTGACGACGACTCCTTCGGCGCCGACAGATTCCATGGGGCCAAGGTGCCCGCCATCGACGACGTCGCGGACGCGAATCGGCACATTGTTCGTCGCCGCCAGCACAATCTGGCGAATCTCGCTCAGACGTTGGTTTTCTTCCCTGCGCAGCACTTCCGCGGCCTTGGTCGGGCTGCTATCAGGCGGAATCCGCAGCACGGGGTCTTGTCCGCCGCCAATTAATCCCAGCCCGCGCACCGCCTCGGCCGTATGTCCACGAACCATATAGTCGCCGCTGACATTGGCGTTGCTGTTGGCGATCGCGGTCTGCAGTTCTTCGAGCGTGATGCCGTATTGCCGCAGGCGATCGGGATCGGGCTGAACTTCGTAGCGCTTCTGCGAACCGCCAAAACTAACAACGTCGATGATGCGGGGAATGCGGCGAAATTCCTTTTCAAGCACCCAATCTTCCAGGCTCTTGAGGTCGTTGGGCGTGTAGATTGGCCGCCCTAACGCGTTGCGAGGACTGCTGATGGTGTAGCGGAAGATCTCGCCAGTCGGCGAGGTTGGCGCCAGGACCGGCCGCACGCCGTCAGGCAGGTCGATGCTATGCAAACGATTCAGAACTTCGATGCGGGCGCGCGAATTGTCGATGCCGTATTCAAACTGATTCCGCAGGTGAGAAAGGCCAAACAGCGACTTGCTGCGCGTATATTTCAGACCGGGCATTCCGGCCAAGGCGATTTCCAGCGGAATCGTCACCTGCCGCTCGACCTCTTCGGCCGTGGCGCCCGGGTATTGAGCGATGACTTCGACGATCGCGGGAGCCGGGTCGGGATAGGCCTCGACATTAACACTTACAAAAGCGTGCGATCCCACCGCGATGAGCGTGGCCGCCAACAACAGCACGACCAGGTGATTCTCGGTCGCCCAATAAATCAGCTTGCGAATCATCGCAACGAACCTTGAGCTTGCCGGTTCGCCAACGGCGATCCTGGCTGGATGGAAGAAGACGCGGCGCGCCCGAAAACTCGCGCGCTACGGGGCGCGCGCGACGGCGCGCGATTCGGCCTGGGCGCTAGAGCGCAACTCTTCCAGAGCGCTCGCCAGTTCGACATTGCCCTCGGTGATGACCATCTCGCCTGGTTCGAGCCGGCACATCCCGTCCGCTTCTTCCTCGGGCGTAAGCGTGTTGCGCAAATACACCACGTTGGTCGCATGTCGCGCGACCATGACCTTGCGTTCGGTCACCCGATGCCCCGTGCTGTCATCCGCGACAAAGACCCGGCAGTGCGCCCCATCGTCGATGGCGGCATCGACCGGAATGGCGACCTCGCCGGCCGGCGCCGGAAGCTGGATGGTGGCCGTGATGAACTGGGCCACTTTAAGGCGACCGTTGGAATTGTCGACCCAGCCCATGACGATGCCCGTGTGCTGCTTGGGATCGATCACATTGCCAATGACGTCGAAGCGACCTTGAATTGGAGCGCTGCCCGGTTCCGATTTCAGGGCAATCTGCCACACCTTCTGGTCGGCGGGAAGCGCGGCAACAGCCGGAATGTCCTCCTCGTAGATGTTCGCCATCACGGTCAGCTTCGAGAGATCGGCGACCTGGAAGAGGTCGAGCGACGTGTTCACGATGTCGCCGACTGCGATATTCTTTTCGAGAATCACGCCATCGATCGGCGCCCGGACATCGACCTCGGCCCAGGTACGGTCGATCTCCTCGTTGTCTGGAATAGCGTTGTCGCGTATTCGCTGCGCCTCTTGCTTCACACTGTCGATTTCGGCGTCGGTGAGCCGCCAGGAACGGAGAGTTCGTTCGATGCGATCGACCTGGATCACAGCCTTTTCGCAGTTGCGCTCCGCCTCTTGAATCGCTTTCTCCGGAACGATGCCGCCGCCAAGCTTCTTCAGTCGGGCAAGTTGGGCCTGGCCTAACGCCAGTTGCGAAAGCGCGTCGACCAGATCGCTCTTTGCCTCGCCAACCTCCTTGCTCCAGATGACGGCGATAAGTTGTCCCTGCCGCACATGGTCGTTCAGTCGCAGCGGGCGCTCGGCGCCAGCGTCGTTGCATGCGCCAATCTCGACGACTTCGCCGCCGAAGCGAGTGTGAACATGGACAAGGCGAGCGGAGTCGAGCAGCAGCGAACCAGAAAGAACTAAAGGGTCAGGGGCCGGCGCCGGTTCGACCTTGGCCACCCGAATACCAAGTTCGGTGTGAGCCTGCGGTGGGATTTCCAGAGTGTCAGTGGCGCCCGCGGCGAGGCGGACGCGTGGCGGCACAGAGTTGACGTCAGCGGCTGCCGCGACATGGGCAGAATCGCGCTCACGCATCCAGACCAGCGCGGCCACGACAATAGCCACACAAAGTGCCGCCAAGCCGAGCCAGCCCGCGAATTTTCGTACGCCACCAGCCGCCATCGTCTAATCAACCCTTTTCGGCACCGAACTCGAACGGCGCGGCTAATTTGCCAACTCTTACTACGGCCGCTCCTCGTGAAAAGTCTAAGTCGGCCGTCATGCGCCGGGGAAGCGGCATCTCCTTGGGAATCAAGAACTTGCCGATTTGTAATCTCGTTGGTGAACTCGATTTAATCGAATTGCGCTCGCCTCACGCTCGTTTGGCATGGCCTCTCCTACCATCAACTGGCATCCCATGAATCATGGCATTCGCGACGGCCACGTCGCCACCCGCCTGTAACATCTGGCCCGCGATTCTCGCCTAATGAGGCAGAACCCCATTAGGCCATTTGCCATTTGCCAGCGGGAGACCCAGAGCATGTTCCGACGCCCACGATTGGTCCGACAAAACGATCAAAGCGATTGCGGAGCGGCGGCACTGGCGACTTTGGCTTTGCATCATCAGTTGCCCATCGGCCTGGAACAGATGCGCGACCTATCGAGTACCGGCCCGGAAGGCGCGACGCTCTTGGGACTATTGCGCGCCGCCGAGGCGATTGGCTTCTCGGCCAAGGCGGTGCGCTGTCCCGGCTACGATTCGCTGGTTGGCATGCCGCTGCCAGCGGTGGCCCATGTGAGCGACGCTGAGCGCGGCGGGCATTTTGTGGTGCTCTTTGCCGCTGACGCTAAGGGAGTTTTGATTGGCGACCCGGTGGGGTTAATCGAACGGCGCAGCCGCGATGTGTTTGGCCAACAGTGGAGCGGTAACTTGTTGTTGGCGACTCCGGACAATCTGCGGGTTTGTCGCAAACTAAAAACACCGCAAAGCCCGTGGACGCGGTTCCTGGGCCTACTTGCGCCACATTGGCCGATCTTGGTCGAAGTGATTCTGTGCGCCCTGTTAATGACGCTGCTCGCTGTGTCGACCTCGTACTTCATTCAACACCTGGTCGACTCAGTGCTGGTGCGCGGCGAACGTCCGCTGCTCAACGCGCTGGGAATTGGTATGGTGCTGATCGCCGGCTTCCGCGCGTTGTTCAATGTGGTGCGGCAGTACCTGGTGGCGCACGTGGCTCGTAAAATCGATCTGGCCGTGGTGGGAGGCTACGCCCGGCATGTGCTTAAGCTGCCGCTGCGGTTCTTTGAGAATCGGCGCGTGGGGGACATATTCTCGCGGGTGAACGACGCAGCCAAGTTGCGTGAGGCGACCGGCACGACAACCACCACGGCGATTGTCGACACGATTGTGGTCGCAGGCGTGTTGGCGGTGCTATGGTTCTACGACCCGCGGCTGGCAGCCGCCACGTCGCTGGTGGTTCCGTTGTTCGCGCTCACGATGGCGCTTAATCAACGCGCGGCGGAGCAGCGTGTGCAGGCCACCATGGAAGCGGGCGCGCAGTTGTCGTCGCACCTGATCGAAGATTTTTCTGGCATCGAAACCTTCAAGGCGTTCGGCGCCGAGGAGTTGCGGGCCGATCAAGGCGAGGCTCGACTGGTGAGCTACGTGCAGGCGCTGTTCAGCCTGCAAAAGCTCGACATTCGGCTGACATCGCTAGCGACTCTGATCACCGGCGTCGCCGGAATTGCCGTGCTGTGGTACGGCGGGCATCGCGTGCTCGACGGGGCGCTGTCGATTGGTCAGTTGCTGTTCTTCTACACGCTGCTGGCCACGATGCTCGAACCGCTCAATCGGCTGGCCACGGTGAACCTCAAGATTCAAGACGCGCTGGTCGCTGTCGATCGATTGTTTCAGATCTTCGATATCGACGAAGAGCCGCTGGCCGACGACAAAGCGCACTTCGCTGGGCTCGAGCGCGGTATCGAATTGGACGACGTGAGCTTTAGCTACGGCGCGCGGGGCAATGTGCTCAATGGCGTCTCGCTCGCAATACCAGCGGGGCAGACCGTGGCAATCGTGGGTGAAAGCGGGTCCGGCAAGTCGACGCTGCTGAAACTGCTATTTAACTATTACCAACCGACCAGCGGCCACGTTTTGGTCGATGGCGCCGACCTCCGCGACATCGAACTCGGTGCGTACCGTCAACAAATCGGACTCGTCAGCCAAGACCCGTTCGTCTTCAACGGCTCGATCCGGGCGAACATCGCGCTGGGCCGCCCCGAGGCGAGCCTGAGCGAGGTGATCGAAGCCGCGCGAGCGGCTGGGCTAGAAGCCTTCATCAACTCGCTGCCGCAGCGCTACGACACCATGATCGGCGAGCGCGGCGCGAACCTGTCGGGCGGACAACGGCAGCGATTGGCCATTGCGCGGGCGCTGTTGCACCAGCCGTCGGTGCTGGTGTTCGATGAGGCGACCAGCCACCTCGACACCGCGACCGAGCAGATGATTCAGCAGAAGTTGCGGCACGAGTTGGCCGGCCGTACCGTGGTGGTGGTCGCGCACCGCTTGAGCACGATCAAAGACGCCGACCAGATTGTGGTGCTGCACGAGGGGCGAGTGGCAGAGCAGGGAACGCATCGCGAATTAATCGCTCGCGGCGGCCGCTATGCCGAGTTGTGGCGTTCGCAAACTGGCGCGACGACCGACGTGCCGTCTTGCTTGTGCGGCGATCGCTTCGCACGGCTGCACGAAGCGATGGCGAAAAACGCTTGAGCGGATCTGCCCGAACTACGGCGGCCTACGATGGAGTAAGGCCTTCGTCTATCGTGGGTTCGTCGTTCACCAGTTGGAGCTCATCCTCGGTCAGGCCGGCATGCCGCACGCCGGTCGGGCCCGTCGCTTCGCTGCCGCCAACAATCACCACGCCAATTTCTGGATGACGGCGGCAGTAGTCGAGCGCGTCGTCGACCCCCAACACATAGAAAGCCGTGGCCAGCGCGTCGGCCTCGGCGGCGCTGGGCGCAATCGCGGTGGCGGTAAGCACGCCTCCGGCGGGCCAGCCTGTACGCGGGTCGAGAATATGACCGTAGCGCCGTCCTGCATGGCGAAAGAATTGCACCGACGCGCCCGAGGTGCCGACCGCGCGGTCGCGGACTCGCAACTCGGCCAATCGGCGGCCGGGACGCAATGGGTCGGGCAGACCAATCGACCAGCCTTGCGCCCGGTCGGCGCCTTCGCCGCCGTGAGCCAGGATGCTGCTTTGTCCACCATGCAAAAGAAAGTCGCAGATATCCGCCGCGTGGAGGAGTTCGGCTACTCGATCGAGGGCGTGACCCTTGCCGATGGCGCCAAGATTCAATTCAACGCCGGGTCGATTGAAGCGGATGGAACAATCTACGGGATCGAGCGCCAAATAATCGCTGCCGGCGCAGGCCAGCGCTGCGCGTAAGGCGTCTGCTGTGGGGACAGCGCCCTGACGCCGATAAAACCCCCACACTTTGACCAGTGATCCGGCCGCTACGTCGTAGGCGCCACCCGTCGCCTGATGCAAGGCCAAAGCTTGTTGGAGCAACTTGAATAGTCGCTGCTCGACGACGACTTGCTCTTGATGTGCGCGGCGATTGATGTCGCTGATTTCGCTCGTGTCGCGATAAACGGTGAGTTGCGATTCCAACTCGTCCACCAGGTCGAGCGCGGCCAGCGCGTGATCGGCAGCCTCGGGGTACTGGCCGGCATTGACAATGACCTCAAACTCGCAGGCCATGGCGCGACGGCCGAAGCGGAGCAAATAAGGTTGCTCGGCGGAATTGGCAGCTAACGGCCCGTCGGCGCGCGACGACGCGCAATCGGGCGCGAGCCGCTCGGCGACCAGGTCTTGAATGGCGCCGGCGGCGGAGCGCCCCTTGAGAAACTCGCGGCGGTGTGTGGTGCGGCGGCCGGCCATAGGGCCATTATACTGAGGCCGTGCGAGGGGCGCCGGAGACGAACCAGCGGCTGAGATAGGTGTCCAAGTCAGAGACGTTGGTCGCCGCGCCGCGCCAAGCAAGGTAGCCATCGGGTCGGATCAGACAGACCAGCGGCGCTGTTGCGCCATACCGACGATGCGCGGCGCCGTCAGGATCGAAGAAGAACGAATCGCCCGCATGCGGCACGGCGAATTGACCATCCGTGGCGATGCGATGCAGCGACACCGTGGACGAGAACCGCGCCACGAGTCGCTCCAGCGCGTCGCGATCGCCGGGCCCCAGTGGGGCGAGTCCCGCGAACTCAATAAGCGCCAGGTGCGCGCCATGCAGCAGTTGGTGCAGCCGCAACGCGCGGCCATCGGCGGCGACCAACGGACTGTCGGGCGCGCGGTCGCCAGCCTGCGGCGCACTATCTTGGTCGCTTCGACGACAAAACCAACCGCGGCGCGGCGCGTTGGCCAATGGGCCGCCACGGTAGTTCACCGCGAGGTTGCTCACCGTGCGAAAGACGCGCTCGCGAAACGCGGGACGAGGCGCGAGCCGGCCGACAATCGCGTTTCGCAATTTTTGCGCCAGCCAACTGCGCGATGCGACCAAAAGCGTGGCCAGTCGGGTGCCGCGCAACGTGCGCTCGGCAACCGGACGGCGCTCGGCTTCGTAGGTGTTTAGCAGTTCATCTGCCGCCAATCCTTTGGCGACCAGCGCCAGCTTCCACGCCATATTGAATGCGTCTTGGATGCCAGTGTTCATCCCTTGCCCGCCCACGGGGCTGTGAATGTGCGCGGCGTCTCCCGCCAAAAGCACGCGCTGCGAGCGATACGTGTCGACGATGCGGCGGCTGATGAGAAAGCTCGACAGCCAGATCGTCTTGCCAAAAGTGACCGGCGCCTTGGCGCGCTCGGACCACAGTTGTTGAAAGCGTTCCAACGAAACATCCGGCGATTGGTCGAGCGGCGCATGTGGCAAGGGCGCGATCAAGCGATAGACATTGGCGCCTGGCAGCGGCAACACCGGCAGCGGGCCATCGGGGGCGAAAAAGACGTGCGCTTCGTTATGCGGCAGTTCCCAGTCGAGTTCAACATCGGCCAACGCGAACCATTCTGGGAAGCGTTCCCCCACGAAGGAGATGCCGAGACACCTGCGGACGGCGCTATGGGCGCCGTCGCAGCCCACGACCCAATCGTGCGAGCTTTCGCTCGGCAAGGCGTCGTGATAGGCGATGGTGGCGATCGCGCCCCCCGCGCGCGGCCGAAGCGCCGTCAGACCGGTTTGCCACTCCACTTCGACGCCGTGCTGCCTAAGCCGTTCAATGAGCAGTCGCTCGGTTTCGCTCTGCGGAAAGGAAAGGATAAAGGGGTAGCGCGTGTCGAGCGCTGGCGTCTCGATGCGGCCTAGCCAAGCCCCGCCGGCATAGAGGTTCAGAGCGCGAATCGTCTTGCCTTCGCTGACCATTGCCTCGGTCAGGTCCAAGCGCTCCAAGAGTTCCAGCGTGCGGGCCTGCACGCCTAGCGCTCGCGATTCGGCCGTGGGACCCGATTTCTGGTCGATGATACGGACGCAAATTCCTTGTCGCGCCAGTTCGCAGGCCAGCACCAGTCCGGTGGGACCCGCGCCCACAATCAGAACGCTGCAGTCGTTGAGTTGATCCATCAATTCAGTCAACGGTTGGGATGCCGGGCCGGATGTGCGATACTCAAAGAGAAGAATAGATTTTTTCGGCCGACGAGTCTCATTTCGTGACGATTCGACGCGAATTACCGTTTGTGCTGGCGCTATCGATTGCGATCCTGGCCGCCAGCGCCGCCGCGCAGCCCCGGGCGCGTACAAGTCCGTTGCGCAAGCCCAAGCCGCTGGCGCCGCCCCCCAATTTCGAGAGCGATATCGAAGGCGTCTTCTTCGCTGACGCGCTCCAGGAACTCGGCCCGCGGGTTGAAGTCGTGGCGCCGACGCCGGCCGCGACCGACCCCACCACGGCGCCAGCCGGGGCGGCCTGGTCAGATCTGGTTTCCGCCGAGACGCTCGAAGACGAGATCAAATCGCTGGTCTTGCAGGTAGGACAACAAGTGAAGTCGCCAGCGGCGTTTCGCGCTGCAGGGCACGAGCAAGCGCGGCGCGACCTGGCGCTGTTGGCTGCGCTGTTTGGCGTGATTGGCGAATACGACGGCGACGTGCGCTGGCGCGAGTCGGCGCCAAACCTGTCCACGCGGTTCGCGCGGACGGCACGCAATTGCAAGACCGTGTCCGATGGCGCCTATCGCGACGCGCAGGCCAGAGCGCGCGAACTGGGAGAGTTGGTGCGGGCCGGAAAGGTCGACGTCGAACCCGAGACCAATACCGAAGATTGGCAATCGGCGGCCGATCGAGCGGCGCTGATGGAACGCTTCGAGCAGGCATTGCAGAAGCGACTGCCGGCAATCGTGGCCAGCAAGGCGGAGTTGAGCCGAGGCAAGGCGCGCGTGCGGCACGAGGCCGAGATCGTGGCGCTATTGGCGCGCGCGATTCAATCGTCAGGGTACGAATTCGCCGACGACCAGGGGTATCTGAAACATGCGAAAGACCTGGAGCGGGCCGCTTTGCAACTCAAAGAGGCCGCCGACCAAGCCGACCTGTCAAGCGCGCAATCCGCCATTCAAGCCATGACCAAAAGCTGCGAGTCTTGCCACGCCGGCTTTCGTGGCTAGTGACGCTCTCTAAACGACATCCGTCTGCTATCGCGTGGCGCGGGCGGGCTTCTTCTGCGCGGAGCCATTGCGTCCAGCATGCGCCTGGGCGGCGACGGGAGGTTTAAGCTGGATGATCTCCGCCAGGCCCGCTTCGGCCAGTTCGCGACCGCTCACATAACGGCCCGGGCTGATCCATTTCTGCATTTCGGCGCTGGCGATGCCAAACAAGTCGGCTAGCAGTTGGTCCATTTCATTTTCGAGCGTGCCAAAGTGCCGCGCCCATTCGGCGGCCTCCGCCAAGCGCACATGCTCTTCGCTCTGCCACTTCATCGGGTGGAACAAAAGCACGCTGTATGGGGTGACCAGGCGGCGGACACAGGCGGCAAAGGGCCAAAGCGCGGCCGAGGAGCATTCGCCGGTGACAATGCCGGTTGCCCGCAAGCCGCGCAAGCGAATCAACGTCATCAGCGAAATGGCGCAGTAGGGGCTGCCGCCAGGCGAGTCGAAATACAAGGTGCATTCGCCGCCAGGGGGGACATCGAGCAGCTTTTCGGTCAGTTCCCCCTCGTTGTCGGTGAGATCCCCGACCAGCGCGATCTCCAGCGGCCCCTCTTCCTGCTCTCGACCCATTGCGTGAACCCTTGTGAGTGACCCGGTGGCTTGAGAATGTTACGGGCCTGCCCTGGCGACTGCCGAGTCTAACCTAGGTATAGCTTGCGCTTACGTCGATAACAAGCGAAGCCGATCGACCGCCACGACAAAATGGGAAACCATCACCGTCGTCGGAAAAAGCGGACGCCAACTGCGCATTTGTTCGGCGCCAGCGATCCTGCGGATCGCGCCGGCGCGCTGCTTTGGCGCGATTATCACGTCGCCAATTCCGGTTTGCATCGCGCGGGCGCGAATTCGCGCTCGCCCCGCCGCAGGGGGAGGCAGCCAATTCACCGCAAGTTGGCCCGGCTTTACGACCTATGTTTCGAGTGTGCGGCGCCAATCCGCCCGGATCGATCACGCGCCGCGCTCGCTCTCATGCGCGCTCTCGTCGCCAGCATCGACGCGGCGGCAAAGGAGCCCGGCGATGAGGCATCGATTGCCAACTCATTGGGGGCGCAATGGCGGCTGAACAACGAACCTCTTGGGGCGTTAACGTGAACAGCGCGAGCGCAACATTGCAAACTGCGGATTCACTCGTGATTGCGGCGGATCAACCCGCGGCACAGCAGCGGCAACGCATCCTGTTTGTCGACGACGATCGCGCCGTGCTTGATTCGCTGTCGCGCATGCTGCGCGACCATCAGCGGCAATGGGACATGGAATTCACGCACGACCCGTTCGATGCCTGGGAGCGTGTCGGCGCCGAACGCTTCGACCTGGTGGTTTGCGACCTCAACATGCCCGGCATGTCGGGCTTGGAACTGCTCGAACACATACGCTGTGACGAGCGGACCGGCGACTTGCAGGTGATTATCTTAGCGGGGCAGGCCGATCGCCAGCTCAAGCGCGATGCGCTCGATTCGGGGGCGACCGACCTGTTGAGCAAACCGATTGAGCTCGAGGATTTGTTGGCGCGCATTCGCAGCGTGCTGCGGCTCAAGGCCTGCACGGACGCATTGCAACAGAGCAACGCCGCGCTGGAGTCGATGGTTTCTCGGCGCACAGAGCAACTGCACGAATCGCGCGTGTCGATCGTATGGCGGTTGGCCAAGGCGGCCGAATACCGCGACGAGGACACCGGCAACCACGTGATCCGCGTAGGCTGCTACTCTCAGCTAATGGCCGAAGCCCTCGGCCTGAACGCCGAGTTGGTCGAGAATCTGTTTCTCGCCGCGCCGCTGCACGACATTGGCAAAATCGGCATCCCGGACTCGATCTTGTTGAAGCCGGGTCCGCTCTCTCCCGAAGAATGGGAGATCATGAAACAGCATTGTCTGATTGGCAAGCGAATCTTGGAAGACGACGCCAAAAGCTCGGCCACGCTGCGCGCGTGGAACCGGCGCGGGTCGATAGGCTGGCTGGGCGAAGACTCCAACCCGGTGCTCAAACTGGCGGCATCAATCGCTTGGTCGCACCATGAAAAGTGGGACGGCAGCGGCTATCCGCTCGGTTTGGCCGGCGAGACAATTCCGCTCGCCTCGCGCATCGTGGCGCTGGCCGACGTCTTCGACGCGCTCACCTCCACGCGCCCCTACAAGGCCGCCATGGGAGAAGACGAAGCAATCCACATTATCCGCGATCAGGCCGGCAAGCACTTCGATCCGTACGTACACAGCGCGTTCGAAAAGTCGCTGCCAAAAATTCGCGAGGTTCGCGGCGCGCTGTCCGATGAATCGGCGCTGGCTTAGCCGCCTTCCTTCTCGCCTAGCATCTCAGCCACGACTGGCTCGATCGTCTCGGCCCAGATGGCATAGCCTTGTGGGCTCAAGTGCAAAAAGTCCGGCATGATCTCTTTGGAGATCGAGCCATCGGCGGCCAGGAACTTGGGGCCAATGTCCAGGTAGCGCACTTGCTTGTCGTCCGCGACGGCGCTGGCCAGTTGACTGGCCTGGGCCAGCTTGTCACGAGTGGGATTGGGGGTTTCGCCGCGCGGAAAGATCGCCAGCAGCAGGATCTTGGTTTCGGGGAGCTTTTCGCGCAGCTTGGCAATGATGGCCTTGATGCCGTCGGCGATTTCCTCGGCGGAATTGGCCGACGCGTTATTGGTGCCGATCATCAGCACCGCCAGCTTGGGCTGGATGCCGTCGAGGTTGCCGTTCTCGATGCGCCATAAGACGTGTTGCGTCTGATCGCCGCCGATGCCGAAATTGGCGGCCTTGCGCGGTGTGTAATGTTTTTGCCACACTTCGTTATCGTTCCAACCTTGAGTGATCGAGTCGCCAAGAAACAAAAGCTCCACGTCGCCTTGCTTGGCGCGCTCGTTGAACTTCTTGTACAGGTCTTGCCACCAGCCATCAGGCCGCGGCGCCGGGGTGATTGCCGCATGTTTGGGCGTCTCGTCGGCGGCCAAGGGCGCTGCGACGATCAGGGACCACACGAACGCCAAAACCAACATCGAAGGCTGCCTACGCATGACTGGTTCTCAATGACGATGGGGAGGACGCTACGACTGACCTAACTAACATAAACTGCCGAATCGACGCGAAACAGCGGTCACCAGCCGCAATCGGGCTTGGTTTTCCAGATTGACCTAGATTTGGCCTGTGGCATTTCGCGGCCGGGCAACGCGCCTGGCGCTTGCAAACGAACCTCGAAACGGCCAGTTCCCCAATATGCAAACTTCCCAGCGGCGAGTCGCCATCCTGACCAGCGGCGGAGACTGTCCCGGCCTCAACGCCGTAATTCGTGGAGTCGCGAAAAGCGCCCACCAACTCGGCTACGATTGCATTGGCTTCCTGCGCGGCTATGAGGGGCTGATCGATCCGGTCAGCTACATCGCGCTCAACCACCGCAATACCACCGGCATCTTGCATCAAGGCGGCACCATCCTCGGCTCAACCAACCGTGGCCGCTTTGCCGCCACCAGCGGAGTCGACCAGCACAACGCGATTGCCGGCGATCTGTTGTCCGCGGTGAAAGTCACCGTGGAACAACTCGGCCTGGCGGGACTCATCTGCATTGGCGGCGATGGCTCGCTGGCCATCGCGCAACAGTTTCACGAATACGGCATCCCCGTGGTGGGCGTGCCCAAGACGATTGACAACGATTTGGCCAGCACCGCCTACACATTTGGTTTCGACAGCGCGGTGGCTTGTGCCACCGACGCCTTGGATCGCCTGCACACCACCGCCGCCAGCCACGAGCGCGTGATGGTGCTGGAGGTCATGGGGCGACACGCGGGTTGGATCGCGTTGCATGCGGGCATTGCCGGCGGTGGCGATGTGATCCTGATTCCCGAAGTCTCTTGGAACTTTGAACACGTGTGCCACAAAATCTTGGAACGTGACCGCGAAGGGAAGCGGTTCACGCTGGTGGTGGTGGCCGAAGGGGCGCGATTGCCGGGTGGCTCGTTGGTCGCGCGCGAGGCCGCGCCCGGCGCCGGTCAAGCGCGACTCGGTGGCATTGGCCATACCGTGGCGGCCGAGATCGAACGACGGCTACAGCGCGAGTGTCGCTGTGTGATCTTGGGGCACCTGCAGCGCGGCGGAGCGCCCACGACGTTCGACCGCGTGCTCGCCACGCAATTCGGCGCCCACGCCATGCGGTTGGTGCATCACGAGAAGTTTGGCGAGATGATTTCGTTTCACCCGCCGCACATCGACAGCGTGCCGATCTGCGACGCGATCGGCACGCTATCGACGGTTGATCCCCATGGCGCCGCGGTGCAAGCCGCGCGGGCGCTAGGAATTTGCTTTGGCGACCGCCTCACAGACGAAAGCCCATTTCATGTCGCCATGCCGCAATCGGCAGCGAACGAATCGCCAAACCTATGCGGCGTGTGACGGATTAAATAATCCGCTCGAAACAAGTGCGACCGTCGACGCACAGCCCGCGCTCCACCATTTCAGAATCGGGGCCGAGCACTTTTTGCGTCATATTGCACCAGCAATAGCCATCGCCCATGCCGTCTTCTTCACGTGTGGGGGCTAACTTGCCCGTAACGTACATGCCCTTGGAGCGCAAGTGCATGCACGCGGGACCTTGGGCGATGAGCAAATCGTCTGAGCACTTGGTGTAAGCCATCGTCTTAGAACCCTCCGGAATCGAGACCCGCTGCCAACAGAATCGCGCGCTGTACGCTCGCCGCGGCGAGCCGTACTTTGTAGGCGTTCATGGAGAGCGGCGTGGCGCCTGCCACGGCGGCCTCGCCGGCCGCTTGGGCCGTCCGCTCATCGACCGGATTGCCGATCAGCGCGCGGGCGGCCTCGCTCGAAACCCAAGGTGTCGGCGCGACCTGACCGAGCACAATCCGCGCCTCGCGGACAATGCCCGCATCGAGGCGTAAAGCCGTGGCGGCCGCGCACAGAGGATAATCAGGCCCCACCCCCTGGCGCACCTCATAGGTGGCGCTGGCCAGGCCGTCGGCGGGGAGCACGATGTGCGTGAGCAGTTGATTGGGCGCTAGCACAGTCTCGCGTTCGCGCTCGTCGCGCGGCGTGCGGTACAAATGCTCCAGCGGAAAGAGTAGTTCATCCTCGGCGCCTGGCCCCACCACGCGCACATGCGCGCCCAGCGCGATCAAGGCAGGGGCCAGTCGCGAGCCATGCACGAATTTGGCGGGACCGGCGTTGCCGAAGATGGCATGATGGCGATTGTCGCCTTGCTCGACCAACTGGCCGCGCTGCGCCAACAAGCCTTCGCCATTGCGGAAGAACCAGCAGCGCGGACGCTGGCAAAGCTCGCCGCCAAGGGTTCCTTGCGCCTGAAGCTGCATGCTGTTGATGCCGGCAATGGCCTGCTTCACCGCGGGAAAGTTGTCAAGCTGCGGCGAATCGAGCATGGTGTCCATCGTGGTGGCGGCCCCGATCCGTACCCCTTGCGAATCGGCGTCGATGCCCGTCAGTCCTTCGACATCGCCAATAAAGACGACCCGCTTGGGCCGCAGCACCATCTTCTTGAGCAGCGGCACCAGGTCGCTGCCGCCGGCCAGGATTTCAGTTTCGCCGGGCTGGCTAGACAGCAATGCGCACACCTGCTCTTCGAAGCGGGGCGCTGCGTACTCGAACGCTTTCATCGGCTCGGTCCCTTTGCTGGCTTCTCGGTTTCGTTAGCTGCTAGCGCCGCTGGTCCATTTTGCCGGCACGGCGCCATTTCCGCCGAGCGCCTCAAGCACGCGAATCGGGGTAATCGGCAGCACCGGCACGCGCACGCCTATGGCATTGGCCACGGCGTTGGAGATCGCCGCGCCCGGACTGATCACCGGCGGTTCGCCCAGGCCGATCACGCCTCGCTCATATTCGCTGGCGGGCTCGTAAAACTCCACGACGATTTCGCCAATGTCGCCCAACCGCGGCAAGTGATAATGGCCGAGATCGGCATTGATGAACGCGCCGGTGGCCGGATCCATGATTCGCTCTTCGAACAGCGAGAAGGCGATGCCCATGATCGCCGCTCCATAAACCTGACTGGCGGCGCATTGGCGGTTGATGATCAGGCCAATATCTTGCACGGCGACGAACTTCTTCATACGCACCACGCCAGTCGCTTTATCGACGGCGACATGCGCCATTTGCACGCCCGCCACGCCCGAACTGGAAAGCGGCGACTTCTCTCTGCCGGGGTTGTACTTTCCCTGCACCTCCAGCGGTTGCATGCCGAGCAAGGCGCAGGCCTGTTTCCACGTCATGCCGGCGTCGGGCTTGTCGGCCACGAACACCCGCCCTTCTTTGGCCACCATCTTCTCGGCCTGTTCCGCGCCGACGCCGAGTTTCTCGGCCACCTTGGCGGCGATTTGCCGCAGCGCGTCTTGCGATGCCCGCCGGCTCGACTCCGAGACGCCGGCAATGGTGGTGCTGCCCCCCGAGGGGCCGCTCTGCGGATACTTGGAACTGCCGATTTCAACTTTCACATCCGACAGCGGCAGGCCGAGCGTTTCGGCGACTACGATGCCGATGGCGGTGCGAGTGCCAGTGCCCAGGTCTTGGCTGCCGAGTTGAATGCCCACCGCGCCATCGGGATGGATCTTGAGCAGGCAATTCGAGGCGTGGCCAGCGCCGCCCCAGGTGTGGATTGCCATGCCAAGGCCTTCGACTATCGACCCCTTGGCCTCCCCCTTGCCATGCGGATGCCACTTGGCCTTCCAGTCCATCAACTTAGCCGCGATCTCCATCTCGGCGCGATACACGTCGGCCTTCTTGTTGGAGGCGCTATCCAAATTGCGCAAGAAAACATCGTAGCTGTCGATGCCGAGCTTGGCGGCCAGATCGTCATACGCCGTCTGCGATAGGGCGCAGGCCTGTGGATGATTCGGTGCGCGCCACGCGCGGCTAGGCCCGGTATTGGTGCTCACGCGCACCGCTCGGCTGCGCCGATTGGGGGGCGTGAGGACGTACGGCACCACCTTCTCGTCGACGCCGCCGCCACCGATGCCGCTCGTTCCCCACTGAACCGAATCCCACACCTTGACCACGCCTTGCTTGTCGGCGCCTAGCTTCACGCGCACAAATCCCGATGGCCGGTTGCCGGCAATGCGCTGGTCGGTCTCGCGGTCGAGCATTAACTTAACGGGGCGCCCGGTCTCCTTCGCAATCTGCGCGCAGATCACACCCCACTCGTCCGCCGCGAACTTGCTGCCGAAGCCGCCGCCGATGAAATCGCAATGCACGGTGACATCGCTAGCGGGCAACTTGAGCGGCCCCGCAATCTGGCCGGCCGTGCCCGACACGTTCTGCGTCGAGAGGTGGGAGGTCAGCTTGTCTCCTTGCCACTCGCATGTGGAGCCGTGCGTTTCCAGGCAGCAATGCGTGATCGAATGAATGCCGTAGTAGCCTTCCACAACCACGTCGGCGGCTTCCAGTTGTCGCTTGACCTCCGCCTCGACAAACGCGTCTTCGTCCTCGTCCTCCGGCGCGTCGTTTTCCAGTTCGACGGTGGCGCCCGCCTTGCCGGTGCGATCGGCCGCCTCGGCCGCCTCCAAAAACTGCTCGGTAACAAAATGCGGCAGCACTTCGTATTCGACCGCGATCGCGTCCAGTCCTTCAGCCGCCGCGCCTTCGGTCTCGGCCGCCACGCAGGCCAACAGATAACCCTGCCACTTGATCTCTTCCTTGGGCTTGGCCAGCAGTTGCACGCTGACCACGCCCGGCACGCTCTTGGCCGCCGCGGCGTCGATCGACTTGATCTTGCAATGCGCGTGCGGGCAGGCGAGCACGCGCGCAAAGAGCATCTTCGGCAGCACGATGTCGTAGGAGTATTTGGCGGCGCCGGTGGCCTTCTCCACGCCGTCGACGCGATCAACCTCTTTGCCGATGAGCGTGGTCGTGCCTTGTTTGGGCCAACTGTACTCAGCCACGCGCGCCTCCCTTCACTACTTCGATGGCGGCCATGATCACATTCGCATACGTGCCGCAGCGGCAAATGTTGCCGTTCAGCCCAGCGCGAATCTCGTCTTCGGTCGCCTGCGGATGCTTGTTCAAAAACGCTCGCACCGCCATCACAAAGCCGGGCGTGCAAAAACCGCATTGCATGCCGTCGTTGTGAACGAATGCGGCCGGCACAGGATCGAGCTTGGCGCCCCCCAGGCTCTCGACAGTTTGGATTGGCTTGCCGACGCACGTCAGCGCCAAGGTGGTCGAGGCCGAGACTGGCTTGCCAGCCACAAATACCGTGCTGCCGCCGCTCGTGCCATCTCCGGAAATGGGCTTGGCGCCGGTGAGATTGAGTTGATATCGAAGGACTTCGAGCAGCGTCATCCGCGGTTCGACCAAGACCGCATGATCAGCGCCGTTGACGTTGAGCGTGATCTTTGACATGCCCGGGCCAACGACGGCGGCACCCGTTTCATCCGCCGCTAGTCCTTGGCCCGTGGCCAGCGCCGTGGCGGCGGCAGCGGCCCCAGAACCGCGTAAAAAATCGCGGCGGTGAAATCCGCCACGCGATGGATTCGACCTGGTGGGTTGCGTCATGCCGTGGTGAACCTCCGGTTGTCGACGTCGGTAGCGGCGCGAATCGGTCGCCGGCGCGGCATGGGCAGGGCATCGCACAACGAAAGGTGCTTAGGTCTGTGCGAGGCATGCTAGCGGCGCGAGGCAACGCCCAGGATTGTAGCGATGGCTGGCGCGCTTTCAACTAAATCGCTGGCGCGCCGCTAGAGAATTGCGACTAGGCATCAAGTTCGACATCGAGATGCCGAGGTGTGAAGAGAAATTTCGAGACGCCGTCTGGCGCGCGCAGTAGCCGCTGTGCGCCGCTTCTACGATCCAAATCGTCGTGCCGACAAATCCGCGCTTTTCCGGCACATTGCCTGATGCGATTCATCCACGAACGGCGCCGTTCGAACGCGATTATAAAAACACAAAGGGCCGGCAACCTTGCGGCGGCCGACCCTTTGCTGTTTCGAAGTTCAACCGCCACGGGAGGCGGCTGATGGGTCACTACTTGCGACGGAACCGACGGACGGCCGGCAGGCCGAGACCGACGAGGCCGATGGCGAGCAAGGCAACGCTGCCCGGCTCAGGAACGATCTTCGTGCCGTTGAAATTCAAGGCAGCGGTGACCGTCACGTTGATGCCGCTCAAATTCGTGATGATCGTGACCGGAATACCGATGGCGACGTTATAGCCACCCAGAATCGGGGTCTCGTTGATGTTCGCCGGGAAACCGGTCGGAACAGTCACGTTGATCGGGCTTGAAGACAAATTCACGGTGGTGCTGACCAAGCCGCTGGTGATCAGCGAACCACTGTTCAGGCTGAGGGTCAAACCGGCGAGATCAATCGTCCCGGGGTTGACGCCATTGGTGGCGAACGGACCACCAGGATTGATAACGCCGCTGACGCCGGTCAGGCTCGCGGTAATAAACACACCGGGCCAAGTGCCATCATTGGCAGCCACGGCGCCACCGAGCGAGGTGACACTAAGGGCCGGGGGGGCGCTGCCAGTTTGATCGACCGTCGAGTTGATGTTGCCCGACGCGAAGGTGATGGGACCAAGGTTCCCCAGGGCGCCAAGGGAGACATTGATAAAGCTGGTCGCGGTATCCATGACAAGATTCACGGGAAACGAGGCCGCGAACGCGGAGTTTGCGGAGAGCAGCGCTACGGCCGCTACCGCACTGACAAGAGCCTTCTTCATGAGCATTCTCCAATGCCAAAACAAGAACAAGCAGGGAATAGACTAAAAAAATGTACTGACCCCCTGGCGAGTCCGCTATGCGTCTCGCCAGTCAACTAAGGACAGATGCAGTCAAGCAGAGCTGGAGGAGACACCTCCTTTTCGGATGAGGTCCACAACCCCCGTTCATTTCGAGCATTTCAGGGATACAACAGCCACCGCTGTTGCCGGCCCAAAAAAGAAATGCTCGGCACTTGGAGTCGCAGATTATTCGACTACGAATGGTGTGTCAACAAAATTCCTCAAGCTTTTTATGTTTTTTCGCGCCAATGCCGACCGAAACCGCTCACAAGAGGGGGTAATGACCGCGCCAAGAGGGGTGGCACGCATAAGTCAGAAACGCCGATTTTGGGCGAATTGGCGGAAATACGATATACAGAGATCGGCAATCCCCCCCCTTGGCAAGTCGCTCCTGTGGCGGAGCAGCCAGCTACTCCGTGACTCCTTGAGCCACGATGTATGGGATGCAAGTTGGCAATTTTGCAGAACGGCGCTTATTTGTCTTTGTTTTTCGAGCCACGTTCACGGTGTCGGCGTCCGAACATCGTGTCCAACTTCCTCAGCCGTGTGCTGGCCGACTGCCGGTCGACATTAGGTCTATAAATAAAAATTGGCCTATGAAATTGAAGGCGAAGTCCGTGGGAATGCGTGGAGCCGCCGCTGGTGCGCCGCTCAGCGGCTGCTTGGCGCGAATCACCGTGCGTGATTAGATACGAGGGTCACGCTGCGTTTGGGTCCCGACGAGTTGCGCTTGTCAATCTGCTCCGATCAAACTGCCGCGCTGCACATCTCTGCCACTTGTCTTTCTTGCCTTTTCTCGAAATCGTCACCCGCATGACTAACACCAAGCGCCGGGCAAAGCCAAGCGCGACGGCGGCTACGTCCGCTCCAGTTCCATTCTGTCGATCCACCAGCGACGAGCGGCCTGTGGCGGCGACCACCAAGTTGGCGATATGCAGCGGACTGGCGCTGGTCATCGCGCTGGTGTTTGGTCGTGTGATTTGGGAGCAATATGGATTTGTCGATTACGACGATGGGTTGTACGTGGTGTACAACCCCATGGTGCTGTCAGGGTTGACTTGGCAGGGAGTGCGATGGGCCTTTAATCCAACAACACAAGTTGCCGCCAACTATCATCCGGTCACGCTCTTGTCGCACATGCTCGATTGCCAGATGTATGGGTTAGCGCGTCCGTGGGGGCATCATCTCAGTAGCCTGCTGTGGCATGCCGCCGCCGCCTGCATGTTGTTCTTGGCACTGTTGAGGATGACCAGTCGGGTGTGGCCATGCGCGCTAGTCGCCGCGCTGTTTGCCTGGCATCCCTTGCACGTCGAGAGCGTGGCCTGGGTGTCGGAACGCAAGGACGTGATGAGCGCCTTTTTTTGGTTCCTCGCCATGTGGTGTTACGTGGGCTATGTGCGCGGGTCGCGCCTGCAATATTGGGGTGTCGCCATCAGCATGGCGCTGGGGCTATTGTCGAAGCCGATGGTGGTGACGCTCCCGTTTGTGTTGCTGTTGCTCGATTTTTGGCCACTCGGGCGTATCTCGCCATACGACTGGCGTTCGCCCGACTGGCGGCGTGCGGCCGGGGCGCTGATTTGGGAAAAGCTGCCGCTGTTCGCCATGGTGGCGTGCAGTATCGGCCTGACGCTGTACGCGCAATCGACCGGGGGAGCGGTGGTAGCGATCGACGCGATGCCCCTGGTGGTCCGAATCGTCAATGCGCTGCATTCCTACAACATGTATTTGGCCAAGACATTTTGGCCCACCGGCCTCGCCGCTCAACAATCGATGGGCGCGCGGACACTCACCATCGAAACCGCGGTGCTTGGCTGCTTGGGCTTTGCAATCGTCACTTACTTGGCCATTTCCTGGGGCCGTGCTCGCCCCTACTTGCCTGTTGGCTGGTTTTGGTATGTCGGCACGCTGGTGCCGGTGATCGGCCTGGTGCAGGTGGGAGAGCAGTCAATGGCCGACCGCTATACCTACATTCCACTGGTCGGCATCTTCATCGCCATCGCCTTTTGGCTGGTTGACGCGGTGCGCGACTCCGCGAGGCAGCGCCTTGGGGCGGCGGTCGCCACCTGCGCGATTTTGGCGATCTTGGCGGGTATGGCCGCGCGACAGGTCGGCTATTGGAGTGACACCATCACCTTATTCGGTCACTCTGTGGCGGTGAATCCAAAGAACGGCATGGCGCAATTTGGCTTGGCCGTGGGGTATTGGAAGCAAGGGGATCGAGAACGGGCATGGGAAGCGTTGCAAGAGGGGTCCGCCGTCGAAACCGATTTCGGCATGGCGTGGCTCTTGATCGGCGCGCTGGCGATGGAACGCGGCGACCTGCCAGCAGCGAGCAAAGCCTTTGGGCAGTCAACGACGCTGCGCTACCATGAACCGGAGTCGCTAGCCTTTTTGGGTTGGACGCGCGCCCGGCAAGGAAAACGCGCGGAATCGCAGCGCGCGATCGCCCAAGCTTTGGAACTGGGGCCCAGCAATTTTGTGGTGCTGGTCGTGAGCGGCATCGTCGCCCTCGAAGCTGGTAGCTCGAATGAGGCGATGGCCTATTTTCGTCAGGCGCAGGAACTTAATCCGGGCAACGCGCCGCTGCTGATGATGATGGCGCGCTTGTCGGCGACCGGTCCCGATCCGAACTACCGCTTTCCCTCGCAAGCGGTGCAAATCGCGGAATTTGTCTGCCAAAAGGCGCCGCCGGGTAGCGTGCGTCCCTATTGGCTCGACACGCTCGCCGCCGCGTACGCGGCGGTGGGCCGTTACGACGAAGCCGTGCAAACCGCCGAGCGGGCGTTGACGCTGGCCGAAAAAAAGAACCGTGTCGAATTGGCCAAAGTCATCGGCGAACATTTGGCGTCGTTCCGACGGCAGGAAGCGTTGTCCGAGCCCCCCGCCTCCATTCGTGCGGACGACATTTTTGATCGCGAACTGCTCTTGTTCGCCGAGGCGCCAGGATTGGACTGAGCAAACGCCGCCCATGGGTCAGACGCAACCGACGAAAGCGATGCAACGAGCCGCGCGCGACGCTGCGCGCCACGCGCATGGGCGTTTCACGTTGCTGGCAGTGGCCGGCGCGCTGGCATTGGTCACAGCCCTGACGTTTGGTCGCATGGTCTGGGACCGACACGACTTTGTGCTGTACGACGATCCGCACTACGTCACCCACAATCCGCTCGTCTCCGAGGGATGGTCATGGCACAACGTTGCCAAGGCGTTCTCACCCGCATATCCGGTGGTGGGCAACTATCATCCGATCACGGTGCTCTCGCACATGCTCGATGCCGAGTTATACGGCGTTGACGAGGCATGGGGACATCACCTGACCAACCTCGTTTTCCACATCATCAACGCGATGTTGCTGCTGGTGGTGCTCGAGCGGATGACCGGAAATCTATGGCCCAGCGCGCTGGCGGCGGCGCTATTCGCATGGCACCCACTGCATGTGGAGTCGGTCGCTTGGGTCGCCGAACGCAAGGACGTGCTGAGCACTTTTTTTTGGTTTCTGGCGATTGGGTTTTACACGTTCTACGCCCGCGGCTCGCGCTGGTGGTATCTGGGGGTGCTGATCTGCGCGATGCTGGGCCTCTTGTCCAAGCCCATGGTGGTGACGCTTCCGTTCACGCTGCTGCTTTTGGATTATTGGCCACTCGATCGAATCACTTTTTTGGCGCCGTACGACTCGGCTTGGCGTCGATCGCTAGGGCGACTGATCCTGGAGAAGGTTCCGCTTCTGGCCGCCTCGTTGGCGTCGATTGCCCTGACGCTCAACGCGCAAGCGCTGTCGGGCGCCGTCGTGACCACTAGCCGACTGCCGCTGTATGCGCGCGTCATGAACGCGGTCCACTCCTACAATCAGTACCTCACCAAGACGGTTTGGCCGACGGGCCTGGTCAACCCTTACGAATTCAGCGGCCGCGCGCTGACGCCGATCTCGCTGGTGCTGGGTAGCGTCGGCATCGGCGTGGTGACCTATCTGGTGATTCGCTGGGGGCGGCGATTCCCTTATCTCCCGGTGGGCTGGTTTTGGTATCTCGGCACGCTGGTGCCGGTGATCGGTCTGGTGCAGGTCGGCATACAGGCCATGGCCGATCGCTACACTTATGTGCCGCTGGTGGGACTGTCCATCATCGCGGCCTGGGGTTTGCGCGATTTTCTCGCCGGCAGCGAATCACGAACTCAGACCCGTCTGTGGCTGGGTCTGGTGGGCGCGTGGCTCGTGGCGCTGGCGGCGCTCACCTGTGTCCAAGTGGGTCATTGGCGTAATACAATCACGCTCTTTCGTCACACTTGGCGAGTGGAACCGAACAACTTCACCGCCGCCTACGCGCTGGCCACCGGCTACTTTTCCGATGGTGATCTGCCGCACGCGCTGGAGGCGGTCAGCGCGGCGCTGCGACTCGATCCCAATCATGGGATGGCTTGGCAGTGTAAAGGGCGCGTGCTATTGGCGCAGCACCGCTGGGCCGACGCGATTGAACCGCTGTCGCGCTCATTGCAGTTAGGCTATGCTCCCCACGAAACGCTCACCGACATCGGCATTGCCCAATCGCGACTCGGTCAGGCCACCGACGCCCGCCAAAACCTGCAAGCCGCGCTGAAGCACAATCCCGAGGAGTTTCGCGCGCTCGTCTGGCTGGGTGTATTAGCTAAAGATGCTGGCGACGTACCAGGGGCGATCGACTTTTTCCAGCGCGCGCACGCGCTGCGCCCCACGGAGCCGAGCGTGAACATCATGCTGGCGCGAATCGATCTGGCGGACGCCGACAGCGATCGCGCCCAGGCTGCTCGCAATAAGATCGAGGCGGCTATCGGACGTACCAAGGAGCCGCGACCCTATTGGTTCGACACCCTGGCAATGGCGCAGGCTGCAACCGGAGATTCCACTGCGGCAATTGCCTCGGCCGAGCGCGCGCTGGCCTTGGCTCAAAAGGAGAAGGAACTCGATACCGCGAGCGCGATTCAAGCCCATTTAGCGGCCTTTCGCCGCAGCGAACAGGTGAGAGAAGAACTTACCGCCATTCCAGCGCTTGCCATCTTCGATTTGTTCGATGATTGGCTAGACACAACGCGCAAGTAGCTTGACTCGCCGCTCAGGCGGACTGCTCCGGCGGGCGCGCTTGGGTTACAGTGGAAACATCCTCCACCACTCAGCACGCCGCATGCACCAGAACCCACAACTTACGGGAACGGCAGCGCGAAGCGCTTCGCGCCCTCACGGCCATCATAACGCCCTCTGGGGGACAATCATTTGCCTTGCGCTGGTCGCGCTCACTTGCGGCCTGTATGGGCGCACGTTCTGGGATAACCACGAGTTCATCCAATACGACGATCACCTTTACCTGTTTCGCAATCCGGAGGTGCAGCAGGGTTTGACCTGGAGCAATTTGGTCACGGCGTTTTCGCCCACTTATGTCGTGGCCGCCAACTGGCACCCGTTGACGATGCTTTCGCACATGCTCGATTACGAGCTGTTTGGCGGCGTGGCGCCGTGGCACCATTTGGTTTCGGTGATCTGGCATGGCCTCGACACGCTCTTGTTGTTTTGGTTATTGCAGCGGATCACCAGTTCGATCTGGGCGAGCGCTCTGGTGGCGGCGCTCTTTTGCTGCCATCCGCTGCATGTCGAGTCGGTGGCCTGGGCTTCCGAACGCAAGGATGTGCTGAGCACCTTCTTCTGGCTGGCGACCATGCATGCCTATGTAAGCTATGTGCGCAGCCCGGCGCGCCGGCAATCGCATCGCTGGTACTTGGCCGCGTGCGTGCTGCTGACGCTGGGCTTGTTGTCCAAACCGATGGTGGTGACGCTGCCCTTTGTGCTGTTGCTGTTGGATTATTGGCCGCTAGCGCGCTTCGAGGTCGATGCGCTGCTTGCGCCAGACTTTTGGCGGCGAGTTCGCCATTTGTGCTGGGAAAAGATCCCGTTCTTCGCGCTCATTGGGCTGTTCGCGGTCATCACGCTGCTGGCGCAAGGTTCGCAAGAGGCGGTGGCGCGGCTAGACTTGCTGCCGCTCGACGCCCGAGTGGTGAACGTGCTCATGTCGTACAATGCCTACATCGCCAAAACGATCTGGCCGGTAGGGCTGGCGGTGCCATATCCGATCGACGCGCGGCCGCTCACCTTTTTCCAAGCCTTCATGGGGGGCGTGGGACTGGTGCTGGTCACCAGCGTCATCGTGGCGCTGCGGCAACGCTACCCCTATTGGCTGGTGGGCTGGCTCTGGTATCTCGGCACTTTGATCCCGGTAATCGGCCTGGTGCAGGTGGGCAGCCAATCGATGGCCGATCGCTACAGCTACATTCCACTGATCGGCATCTTCATTGGCGTGGCCTACAGTCTGCGCGACGTGGCGCGGCGGTTCCCGCGCTTGACGCCGGCGCTGGCGGCGGGATGCGTCGCTTGGCTGGCTTGGCTGTCGGTGCTCACCTATTGGCAGGTGGGCTACTGGAAGGACACGATCACGCTTTTTTCGCACTCGATCGAGGTCACGCGGCGCAACTACCCCGCCTACGTCGGGCGCGCCACTGGCTGGATGCTGGTAGCAACGCCCGGCAAGGAAAATGTGGAGCACGCGCTGCACAACCTGACCATGGCGCTCAAGTTTGCGCCAAACAACGGTCTGGCACGTCATAATCGCGGATTGCTCTTGCGCGGCGAAGGAGAACCCAAGCTCGCCATTCACGACTTTTTGACCGCCGCCGAAGAAGGGCACGAAACCGCCAAAATGTATTGGGAGGTGGGCCGCACCTACATCAAACTCGACGACTTCGACAAAGCCCGCGAGTACTTGTTAAAGGCGCGGCGGCTCAGTCCGGAGAACTACGACTTTGTGGGCACCTTGGCCTTGATGGAACTGCGCCAAGGCAATGTGCGCGAGGCGGTGAAGAACATCCAATTGGCGCTCAAGCACAATCCGCTCGATGCCTATCTCTCGGTGGTGCTCAGTCGCGTGTATTCGCTCAACCCCGAGCCCGACCTGCGCAACGGCCCCGAGGCGGTGCGACTGGCAAAATTCGCGGTCGAGAACACGCACAGCCGCAACGCCTTGGCGCTCGACACGCTGGCCGCCGCCTACGCGGAAGTGGGAGACTTTGATCAGGCGCGACACTTTGCCCGCAAGGCGATGGAACGAGCGCGCTTTGACAAGGACGAGGAGTTTGCACACGAAATCGAGCAGCACTACGAGAGTTATCTCGCCGACCGGACCTACCGAGAGAGCCCGCGCGACATCAATCTGGAACGGTCCTAGCGCGCACCAATGCTTGTTGTGTCGGCGCCAGGTCGTCGAGCGCGCCGTGGCCAAAGCGCGTCGTGCGATCGAGCCGCGCAGGCCGGTCCTCGTCGCCGAAACTGGCGCCCAGGAGCGAAGCGCCCGCCAAGTTACAGCCCGTGAGATCGGCGCTGGCGAAATCGACCCCTTCGAGTTGCGAGTTGGCGAATGTCGCGCCCCGCAATTGGGCATCCACGAAGCGTGAGCCCGAAAGGTTCGCGCCCGTGAAGTCGGCCCCGGCAAGATCACAACCGCTAAAGTCGGCGTTTCGCAAGATCGCTTGTCGAGCCGCCAGTCCGGGCAGCGCCAGTCCCGCGGCGGACAAACCCAACAATTCGCGACCCGAGACATCGCGGGTCGAGAGCAGCCGCGCGGCGTCTTGTCGCGTGAGCAAGGAGGCGATGAAGCGCTCTTCGCGCCAGGGGTCGGCCACGTTGTGATAGCCGGCCTCGGCCTCCCAATAGCCCAGGCGATCTTCGCTCAATAGCTCGATCCGGGCGAGCCACTTCAAGCTCTTGTAGAAGTAGCGTCCCGGCGCGATCGTGCGAACCGGTCCGCCATGTTCGGCGGCAATCGGCCTGTCTTCGTGCTGCATGGCCAATAGCGTGCCCAGCGCAAGCGCCTGCGCCAAAGGGAGCGATGTGCTATGCCGTCGCTCGGTGCGCGCCACGAACGACACGAATCGCGCCTCGGGCAGCGCCCCGCAGCGATCGAGCACGTCGGCTAGCGGCACTCCGCCAAACCGCATTGCCCGCTTCGACCAGCGGGTGACGCAGTGAATGTCGGTCACCAGGTCTTGCCACGGCAGCGCCGCCAATTGAGCCAGGGTGAAAGTCTGTGGCCGCTCCACCAGCCCAGCGACGTCCACAGTCCACTGCCCGTCGGCATCGACCGACGAGCGCTCTCCCACCACCGGCCATTTGCTGATTGCGGCGAGCTGTTGGTGAGGAGGTAGAGGAAACACGGCAGATCGCCTTGAGACACGGCGAGCGCGGCGCCGCTTATTCCAGTTCGCGGCCGATGGCGAAAATCTCCTCGGCGTCGAGCACCAGGTTGTTGGCGTCGAAGAGCGCTTGTACAGCCCGCTTGTGAATCTTCATTTTCGTGCGGCCGATGCCAATAGCGCCGTAAGCGACCACGCCGTCGCGCGTTTTGGCGTAGTCGGTCGACTCGATGCCCGCCAGTCCCACCGGCGGAACAGCATTCAAGTCGATGGCGACTTCCAGCGACTTCGCCAGGGCGCGATCGGCCGCGCCAAGCAGTTCAGCGCCGGCGGCGCCGGCGGCGATCACCAACAGCGCGCCGCCGCGCGCCGCCAGTGCGGCAGCGCTATTGCTCGCGGCGACTGCGGCAAGTCGGGCGCCGGGAATCGCGGTGGTTAACTGATCGACGACCACTTGAGCGCGAGCGACATCGCGCGAACCAACACGAACCTGCGTGCCCTCGCGAGCCAACAAGCGCGCCACGCGCTGGCCGACCGGACCCGTCCCCCCCAGCACCAGCGCGCTGGTCGAAGCGAGATCAACATGCCTGCCGGCGGCAAGCACGGCGGCGGCGGCCGTGGTGTTGGCGCCATTCGAGTCGATCATCGCCGAGACCCGCATGGGGCCGAAAAACGCGCGGCGAATCTCGGCCAATAGCGTCTCGCCAGCCGCGACGTTCGAGCCCCCGATGAAGATTGCAGTGTGCCGCAGATCCTCGGGTCCGCGCGTGAAGATGGCGCCAAACACCTGGTCGCGGACATTGTCGGCTGTCACGCCCGATCGGGCAAAGAGATGGTCGACGCCGGCGTCGACCGCCACCACGCCGTCGAAGACGCTGGCCAGTGGATCGGTGTCGAGTTGAACCAGAATCTTCGGCTTGCCCATCGTTGCCGCCAGGTACAAATGCGCCGGCCGAGGACTTACCCTCGGCCGGCAGCGTGGCCAACTTCGAGCACTAAAATCCCTTGAACGGATGATCGGCCTTGTCCTTGCCGGCGATCATCTCGTCAACCGTCGGCTTGCCGCGCATCGCGTTGCTAATGGCGTCCTTGGTGGCCTGGTAGTTGTACTGGTAAATCTTCTTGTTGTCCTCGGCGCCTGGGTGAATGAACACGCCGCAGACAATCACCAAGTCTTCAGCCTTGTCCTTGGGAATGACGTTGTCCGCCACCGAGTCGGCCACCGCCTTGGCGACCGCTGCCTGCGCTGGGCCGAACATTTGCACCGCCTGACGCATGCCTTTGATGGTGACTTTGGTGATCATGACCGTAGACGGTTTGACCGCCAGATTCGGGGTAAGCACCGCCAGCAGATTGGAGTGCCCTTCGCTCTGACGAGCCAGCGCGTTGGCGAACGCCACGCCGACCGGCCCCTCCTTGTTGCCAATCAAGAGATCGATATGGGCGATCTCGTTGCCGTCGCCAACCAGTGCTTCTCCAACGTACATCGACATAGTGCTTCTCCCGTGCGTGAAGGCTGCAATCCGCCTATGATCATCGAAGTGAATCGGCCCGCGAGCCGCGCTTTGCGCTCAACTAGGGGCGGCCACCGACGATATCAAACACCGGCACAAATTCAAGCGGTTCAAAGGGTTACTCGCATCAGGCGCTGAATCAATAACCGCCGGCCCCTTGCGGCAATCGCCTGGTCGGTTATGTTAGCCGACCTGCCCGTAAACTCTCTGTATTTTATGCAGAGCCCCACCTGTGGTGAGCGACGGAACCGCTCGCCGGGCAACCAACCCCATCGTCGGCTACCTCACACGGACGCAGCCTACGAACGCCCCCCGTTGGTTCCTAATTTCTTTCCCTGCTTGCAATTGAGGAGGTCCCATGCTTGCAAGTCTTGTGCTAGCCAGCGTGCTAGCCAACGCTCCCGATGCCAAATCGGCCACTCCGGCGCCCGCCGCGCCGGCTCTTCACTCGGTGGAACAAGGATTGATCGACAAGACTAATGCGGTTCGCGCGCGGCATGGTCTGCGCCCGCTGCGAATCGACTGGCATTTGCTGCGCTCGGCGCGCCGGCACGCCGCCTGGATGACACGTTCACACAATCTGCAGCACACTTCAGCCCCCGTGGCGGAGAACATCGCCATGGGTCAGCAGTCGACTGGCGAGGCGGTGCAGTCTTGGATGAATTCGCCAGGGCATCGTGCCAACATGCTCAACGCCAGTTACAGTCGCGTGGGCGCCGCGGCGTATACGGCGTCGAATGGCTCGGTCTACTGGTGCATCCAGTTCCTGCAATAACGGCCAATTGGCGAATTTCAGCAAACGGGCGATAATTCGCCCCATGCCCGATTCGATTCTGATCCTGGGAGCCAGCGCCCGCGCGGCGGCCATCTCGGCCCGTCGCGCGGGCTTTGTTGTTTATGCGGCCGACTTATTCGAAGATCTCGACCTAGCTGCCATTGCCGAGGCAACCTGCGTCGAAGACTATCCGGCGGGACTGGTTGCCGCCGCCCGCCGCTTTCCCTCCTGCGGCTGGCTCTACACGGGCGGATTGGAAAATCGCCCGGCGATCGTCGATCGCATCGCAGGCGAACGTCCGCTCCTGGGCAACCGCGGCGTCGTGCTGAAAAGGGTTCGCGACCCGTTTCAAGTTCGCCGGGCTCTGACGAACGCAGGCCTACGGTATCCGGAGACGTGCAGCGACCCACGCGACGCGCCGTCCAATGGTGAATGGTTGTGCAAGGCATTTGCGTCGAGCGGTGGAAACCAGGTGCATCGATGGCGCGGCTGGCCACCTCAACCCGCCGGCGGTCACTCGGTCTCGTCGCCGTCACACGCGGGCGAGGGGAACTATTATCAAAGGTGGATCGACGGCCAAAACGCTTCGGCTGTCTACTTGGCTGCAGGAGGCACGGCCCGTCTGCTCGGAGTCACGCGCCAACTCGTGGGAGCAAACTGGTGTTGCGTGGGGGCCGCAGCGGTCGACAGGCCAGATTGGTCCGGGACGCCATTTCGCTATTGCGGATCGATCGGCCCCTTGCCAATCGACGATGCGCTGCGTGACCAATTCACGCGGATCGGCCATTGCTTGGCCGCGGAGTTCGATTTAATCGGCCTGTTTGGGGTCGATGCCATCATTCGCGCTGGCGAGGTTTGGCCCGTCGAGGTGAACCCCCGCTATTCGGCGTCGGCCGAAGTGCTGGAGCGCGCGCAAGGTGTGTCGATGATCGGCGCGCATGTCGCGGCCTGTGTGGAGGGTTGCGTGAATGCCCCCTCACCCGGCCTGCGGCCACCCTCTCCCCCTGCCGCGCGGGGGCGAGGGGGATTCGAAAGCACACAACCGAAGACAGTGGCGCACTGCCCGGAAGAGGTGCAAGCGGGTTATGGCAACCGACCAGCAGACGGTCGTGCCTCGGAGTCGAGCGGCAAGGCCATTGCCTTTGCCGCGCAAGGCTTCACCGTCACCCACGCGTTGGTCGAGCGATTGCTGGCGATGAACGACGATCCTTGGCAGCCTCAGGTGGCCGACGTGCCACACGCTGGAAGCGTCATCCAAGCGGGCTGGCCCGTGACAACGCTGCTTGCCGACGGAGACACTGCGGCCTCAGTCGAAGTCAAACTGCGCGAGCGCATGCAAGCGCTCGGGCGACTCGTCGCTACGGCAACTCTTTGATTTCTACGTCTTTGAACTGCACGCGCATCTTGGGGCCCACGTGCAGTTGCAAGGCGATGACGCCCGACTTCGCGCCCACGTCGCTCTTTTCGGTGTAGTCGACGGTGGTGTAACCGTTGAGCACCTGGGTAATGTGCGGACCGTCGGCCGTGATGACGTATTCATTCCAGTCGTCGGCCTTGATGTGCGGCTTGACCGCCTCGGGCTGAACGTTGACAAGAATCCCGCGCCCGCCTTCCTCGTAGAGAATGCCCATGAATTGGTTGTCTGCGATGTCGGCCTGGTAGCCCTGCACGACATGCTCGGGCAGCGACTTGCTGCGGAACTGCGCGCCGGAGTTGCCGTTTCGCATCTTGAACTTGAGCTTCAAGACAAAGTTGTCGTAGTTCTTTTCGGTAGCCAGAAAGGTGTTCTTGGTGATCTGTTTGTTGTCGGTCGTGCCGACAATGGCGCCATCTGCGACGCTCCAAAGCTGCGCGTCTCCCTGCCAGCCGGCGAGCGACTCGCCATCGAACAGCGGCACAAAGCCTTCGTCGGCGGCGACGAGCGTGGCGGAGAACTCAAGCAGCGCGACAAAAGCCAATACACGATACATCAACATCGGAAGTCTCCGGCGACAATGGTGCAAGCGGATGAAGCGGCATTGTAAGCGGCCGGCGCCATGGCCCGCCACTTGGCCACGCCGTTATTCGGCCACGGCGGCGACCGGTTTCTCTTCGTGCCCCGGTTTGTAGAAACGACCCGCCAACTCTGGCACAAAGTCCTTTACGCCCGCTAGTTTGGCCATCTCGGTGAGAAAGATCTTGGTCAACTCTTCAAGCACCGGCTTGTCGGGCTCTTGGTCGTAAAAACGCGAGATGTCGATCGGCTCGCCGATCACCAGCGTCACCTTGGCCGGCATCACGAATTGCCCCCACTCGGTGCCGTTGTATGGTGAGCCATGTAAATAACACGGCAGCACGGGCACTCGCGCACGCAGCGCAATCATGGCCACGCCCGGACGGCCGGGCAGCAGCACGGCGTCGGTGTCGTTGATGCGTCCCTCGGGGAAGAGTCCCACCAGTTCGCCGTTTTCGGCATAGCGAATGGCGGCCTTGGTCGCGGCCGTGTCCGTGCCTGCTCGGTTGACTGGGATCACGCCAAATAAGTCGAAGACCCACTTCATCGCCGGATGCAGGCTGTACTCGCGCGCCACCATCCAGTGCGCCATCTTGGGGTTCACCAATTGAATGAACGCCGGATCGAGCGGGCTCTTATGGTTGCAAATGATGACCGCGCCGCCGCGCAGCGCCTCCGTAGGCCAGCGTCCCACCACCCGCGTGCGCCAGACGATTCGGCAGTAAAACAGGTTGATGATGTAGATCGGAAAGATCGCCCAGCGATACTCAGTGCGGCGCCGATAATGGGTCGCGAAGGCCGCGATCAGCGCGATCGCCAGCGCGGCCAGAATGGCCCAGGAAAACGCGATCGTGGCGGGGACGGAGAGCATGCGGCGATTCGTAGCGGATCGAAGGGGAAAGTGCGGCTGGTCGCCGACCGGCGCGGCTCACGCGCCAGCCATTACAGAAGGCGGCCCAGCGCAGGCGGGATACGCAAAGTTTAACACATGGCGAGCCGCCCGTTGAACAATTCGGCAGGCCGCGCGATCGCTACGCATCGCACCAGGCAAAGTTGAATTGAGCCACCATGGCTCATTTCAACCGATCGCTGTATTTACGTCGCCGCCGGCGGCAGAATCGTCACAGTCCGCGATTCAGGCCGTGCAGGTCGGCGGGGACAAAACGCCCGTCCTGGCGAACCAGCTCGTCGTCGAAGTAAATCTGCCCGCCGCCGTACTCCGGGGTTTGAATGAGCACCAGATCCCAGTGGACGCGGCTACGGTTGCCGTTGTCGCATTCGTCGTAGGCGTTGCCGGGGGTGAGGTGGATCGAGCCGCCGATCTTTTCGTCGAACAACGTGTCCAGCATGGGGCGCCGCACGCGGTTGTTGCAGCCGATTGACCACTCGCCGATGTAGCGCGCGCCTTCGTCGGAATCAAGAATTTGATTCAGCTTCTCCGGCTCGTTGGCGGTGGCCCGCACGATCTTGCCCGCGCGAAACTCAAACTCGATGTCGCTGAACACCGTGCCTTGATAGCGCGACTCGGTGTTGTACCGAATTACGCCGTTGACGCTGTCGCGGACTGGCGCTGTGAACACCTCGCCATCGGGGATGTTGCGCTGGCCATAGCAGGGGCGCACATCGATGTCTTCAATCGAAAAGGTCAAATCGGTCCCTGGCGAGACGATCCGCACCCGCTTGGCGGCCAGCATGCGCCGCACGAGCGGCTCTTGATCGCGGGCCATCTGCTCGTAGTCGGCTGTGCAAACGTCGAAGTAAAAATCTTCAAACGCGCTGGTGCTCATGCCGGCTGACTGGGCCATGCTGTCGGTGGGGTAGCGCAGCACCACCCACTTGGTCTTGGGCACGCGCACTTCGCTGTGGACCGGTTGCCACCAATGTTGCTGGTACAGGTCCATCTTGGCCAGCGGCACATCGGCGAACTGGTTGCTGTTGGCCGCGCCGCGAATGCCGATATAGGCGTCCATCTGCTCCATGCGCTGGCGCTCGTGCTGGCCAGCCAGCGCGATGCTCTCGGCCGTGCCGGCGCGATACAGACTGCGCAACACTTCGTTGCACTTGAGCGTCACCACCGGCAGCGCGCCCCGCTCGGCTGCCAATTCGATCAGCCGGCATACCAGCGCCGGCTGTGGCAAATCGATCGCCTCGATCAACAACTTCTCGCCGCGGGCAAGCTGGCAGCTATGGTCGATCAGGATTTCAGCCAGTCGATCGATGCGGGGGTCTTGCATGGCGCGATGCTCGGCGGCGGGCGATTTCAAACAGAACCATTCGTGGGATAAGATAACACACATCGCCTCCGCGCGTTCGCGCATCCCACTCGATGAGACACTCCCTATGGCGGTCTGGGATCATTGGCATCCGGTGCTCGACGTGTCGCGACTGGCGCAGCGCCCGGTCGGCGTGATGCTCGCTGGGCGGGAGATCGTCGTTTTTCGCAGCGCCGGCGGCGCGATTGGCGCCTTCGACGACTGCTGCCCACACCGCCGCATGCGGCTGAGCCTGGGGAGCGTCAGCGAGGGGAAACTGGTCTGTCAATACCACGGCTGGTCGTTTGATTGTCATGGCGCGGGCGAAAGCCCCGGCACGCCCAAACTGCGGGCGCAGGCTCGCGCCTACGAGACCCAAGTGCGACATGGCTGGGTATGGCTACGCGCGGCGGGCGCCAGCACCGAGTTTCCTCAACTCGATGGCGCCGGCTACCGCTTTGTCGGCGCGCTGCGGCACGAGATGCAAGCGCCGCTGGAGATCGTGCTCGACAATTTCACCGAAGTGGAACACACCCCCACCACGCACGCGCTGTTGGGTTACGAAATGACGCGGATGGCCGAGGTCGAAACCCGCGTCGACAGCACTAGCGACAGTGTGCGCGTCTACAACAGCGGCCCGCAGAAGAAGATTTCACCCGCGATCGAGTTTTTGTTCGGCATCCGCACGGGCGATCTGTTTGTGGATGATTGGACAACGCGCTTTTCGCCGGTGTACACCTGCTACGACCAATACTGGCAAGACGCCAAGACCGGCGCGGCAAAAGGGGCGCGCTGGCGCAACTATGTGTTCTTCAACCCGATCACGCCTGAGCGAACCGAGTTGGCGACGTTCGCCTTCATTCAGCCGTCGCCTGCGGGCGGTTGGCGCAATTGGTTCCTTTTTGATCCCGCGCTCAAGTGGCTCGTCGGTCGCGAGATCGCGTTCGACAAGCAAATGGTCGAAAGCCTGGCCGACAAGCGCCCCGATATCGACGGGATGAAACTCAGCCGCTTCGACAAGGTGCTGGGCATGCACCGCTCGCGGATCGAAACCATCTATCGGGGTAACGCTGACGCGCCAGCATCAGAAATCCACGCGTCGGCGGTGGTGTAAGCTTTCAAAGAACTTGAAGATTCATGCACTGATTGTCGAGGTAGGAGTCGTTCGCCCCCTGCCTCGCCACGTGAGCGCCACCGCCGCGCACCATACCACGAGCGCGCCGAGTCCGGCGGCCGAGGCGCGCAGGCCGCGATAGAAGCTGGCGGGCTCATAGCGGTAGACGATCTTCCCCTCGCCGGCTGGCGCCACCACGCCGCGCAGCGCGTGGTTGACGCGTAGCACCGTGGTCTCGCGGCCATCGACCCAGGCCCGCCAGCCCGCATCCCAACAGTCGGATAGCACCACCAGCCCCTCGGTCTGCATGGAATAGCGAAGGGTCAACTCGTTGGGGGTTTCCTGCACGATCTCGGCGCTGCCTTGGGCTGGTGCTAACAGCTTCAAGGGCGTCTCAACCAGCGCGACGGCGCGCGGATCGAAGTTGGGGTCGGCCAGCGCGTTCAGACGCGCGTCGCGATCAATAGCGACCTTGGTCGCGGTTGGCACATAAGCGCGCGGCAGGCAGTTGGCGCATTCCATCACGTGGTAGTCTTCGTCATGGTTTTCGTAGATCGGCACGCGGTCGTCGGAAGGCCGGCCACGCGCGACGATATACCGCAGATTGAGCATGTCGAGCACGGGCGACGCCTGCGGCCGCAACATGAACAGGGCGGCATACGGCGCGGCTTTTTGAGGATGCTGCCGGGCAAAGCAATCCAACAGGTCGACATACAGCTTGGGATCAACACCGTCGTAGCCCCGTATGTCCGAAAGTCGCCACTGCATCAAAATGTCGGGCGCCACGCACGAGTAGCCGCAGACGCGCCCCGGACCGCGGCTTTGCATTGCGTCGATGAACCCCAACTTGGGGTAGTAGAGCGCGGGATCGCACTGCGGATTGATGCCAATCGCGTTCCACAACAACTCGGCAATGGCAAAGATCCCGATTGTGACGACATGTCGTGTTTGCAGTTTCACACCTCCCCACAACATCCACCACAGACATAGGGCAACAACCGCCAGGAAGATGACACCCAGCCAGGCGCGAATGAACCAGCCAAACACCGGCGAACCTTCGGCTTCGACGACCATGGTGGGCGGCGCGAACAAGAATCGCACGGTGAGCAAAATCAACACCAACAGCGCGGCGGTGGGAATCGTCCACTGCCAGCGCGGACGCGGGGGCGCCGTGAGCAGGCAATCGAGCCCCAGCACGGCTAGCACGACGAACGACCAGCCCGTGAGAAAAACGAGCCGGTTGTTGCGTAGCATGTTCAACGGAAATTGTTCATAAAGCTGATTCAGCAGCGGCACATTCAATGTCTGCCCGGCCGCGAAGAGCGCCAGCGCCAGCCAGAACCAAGCCTGACGCCGCCAGCGCGGATGGGCCAGCGCCAAAGGCGCGAGCAAAAGCGTGGCGATCAGCCCCGCATAGCCCGACGCGGCGCTCTCCAATCGATTGACGTTGGCGATGAGAAAACGACTGTTGACTCGCTCCGAGCCCCAATAATCCGGCGCCACCAATTGCGGCAGCGCCATCCATCCCAAGGGAGGGGTCTCACGGTGCCCCACCAAACGTGAATCGATGCGCACGCTTTGGGTCATGTATTCGGCCGTGGGCAAAGTTTGTGCGGCCGAAGCCACTATGCCCACAACCCATCCGGCCGCCATCACGAGCATCGCCCCTAGCGCTCCAAGCGACCAAAATCGCCCGCTGTGATTGGCAACCAGCAGCCATACGGCGTACAGCCCGCAGCCGATCATCGTTTGCGCGGCGGTGGCAGCATGCCCGCTGACCAAGAGCAGCAATGTGGTCGCGGCCAACAACGGACCGCCCCAACCGGTGGGGCGGCGCACCGTGAGATACACCGCCAACATCGACCAAGGCAACCAAGCAATCACCTGGCTGATGGGATAGCCCTGCCACTGAACCATGAAACCAGTGAGCGGAAACGCCCACGCGCCGAAAGCGGCGGCCCAAAAGCGCACCGACAGCGTGCGGCGCAAGAAGAGATACACGCCCACGCCGGCAATGATCGATTTGATGAGCTGCGTCCAGGCGATGATCAGCGTGCCAGGAAAGAGATAGTCGAGCACGCGAAACGGCGAGAACAGCGCGCTCTGATTGGCCGCCAGAAACGGCGCCCCGCAGTAGATATAGGGGTTCCACAAAGGCAATCGGCCAGAGCGTACCTCCGACACGGCGAACCGCCGCCATGGCTCAAGCACGATAGCGACATCGATCAAGGTCATGTTCGACGGATAGTAGGGTTGCCACTCGAGTGGAACCGGCAGATAGGTTGCTGTCAGCTTCAAGTTGTCCAGCGGCAACAGCACCTTGAGGCCCAACAACGACTGCCCATAGAGCAAAATCTGCGGCAGCGCCAGCCCCGCCAGCAAGATCAGCACGCGCCAGCGGCGGCGCGGATCACAGTCGTCGCACGGCGTTGCGGCTGGAATATCGATGGTGTCCGTCATTGCGATGGCAACTCGTCGCGGAACTTACTGGCCTGGCTGGCGATATCGAGTCCGACGAACTCAGCAAACGCCGCCAGCACGCGCCGGTAGATCGGGCCCGGGCGGCCCGCGCCAATCGCGGCGTCGTTGAGGCCGACCACCGGCAACACGCAGGTTGGCGTGCTCGTGAGCAGCACCTCTTGAGCGCTGGCCAACTCGTCCAGCCGAATCGGCCGCTCCCGCCACGCAATGCCAAGGTCCGCCGCCAGTTCGCGCGCCACCTGACGGGTGATGCCAGGCAGGATGTCGGCCGTTGGGGGCGACACCAACGCGCCGTCGCCAAAGCTGGCCAGAATGTTGGCAGTGGCGGTTTCCAGCACGTTGCCGGCTGGGTCAGTCAACAGCGCGCGGGCGCCCGGTTCGATGGCCGCGGCCTCACGATCGGCCAAGTAATAATGCATCCGGCTACGGCACTTGAGTTCGCGCGGCCAACAGTCGGCCGCTATTTGCTGGACTCTGGTGGTCACCAACCGCTCGCCGGTTTCGTAGCGATCAGCCCAGTTGGCAAACGCCAAGGGGTAAGTGTGGAGTATCACCGTCGGTCCCGAGGTGACCGGCGCGAAACTGCCATACGAGCCCGGAGTGATGAGTATTGCTAGCCCGAGGTCGCCGCCGGACGGAAGCAATGGCCAGTTCCGGGCGATGATTTCGTCCGCGACCGCTGCGATCTCGCTTGGTTTCATTGCCGACGCCAGACCCACCACGGCCAGCGATCTGGCAAGTCGGTTGAGATGGGCATCCCGGCGAAACAGTCTCCCGCCAAAGGTCCGCAGTTGCTCGCTGACCGTCGCGCCAAGTACGAATCCCGCGTCCCACAGCGGAACGGCGGCGTCGCGCTGCGGTGTCCAGCGTCCATTGATGTAGGCGACCGGCTCGGGCATCAGCGAATGGTCCTCAAAGGCTGGGGCGCCATGGAATCTCCTTAGCCGGACAAACCTTGCTGCGAAGTGTGCGTAAATTGGGAAAGGGCCGGGTGAGGCTCGCCAGGGTCGTTGGCACAAAACTCCGGCGCCTGACAAACCCAAGCAGCGTAATCACCTGCGGTCATCCCAGCACGTATTTCGCTCGTTGTAAAGAATCGAGTTCGACTGCCGCAAGGACTCTGGCCGATAGTGACTTTGACGGATGGGCGGACTTTGTCGCGCCAGCATGGCTACCAAGGCGCCCGGCCGCCCGTATAGTTGAAATGGGTTATCTAATCAGTGCCGCGGACTCGTGGACCGCGCAATCGATACCTTGGGGAGGTCGCATCCGAAGCGAAAACTCATCGCTGGTGGACGCGACTACCAATACCGAATAGCTTGACACTCGGGCCGTTGGCCGCAGGCCGCCGGCCCGGCATCGCGGCCAGGCGAACAATGAGCGCATGAGCACCGAAGCGGTCGATCCAAAGCTGATCGAGCAGACGCGGCAACAGATCCGCGGCCTGGTTGAGGAGATTTCGCGCCTGACCAAGGCCGGTTTGGAGCCGTTGGCGTTCCACACCGAGTTCTTGAATCGCGTGGTGCAAGCGCTGGCGGCGCATGGCGGCGCGGTGTGGACCACTAGCGATGGCCGCGGCCTGGAACTGGTATATCAAATCAACTTGCAGAGCACGGGTCTCTTGGGCGACCAAGCCGCGCAAGCGCGGCACGGCCGCGTGCTCCATCAGGTGCTGCGCGGCGAGGGAATGATCGTCGCTCCTCACTCCGGCGCGGGAGATGATCGCGAGGCGGGCAACCCCACCGACTTTCTCTTGGTGCTGGCGCCGCTCAAGGCCGATCAAGAGACGCGGGGCGTGGTCGAAATCTTTCAGCGTCCCGGCGCGCCCTTGGGCACGCAGCGCGGCTATCTGCGCTTCCTGACCGAGATGTGCGATCTGGCCGGCGATTTTCTGAAAACACGCCAGCTTCGCCAGTTCACCGATCGCCAAGCCCTGTGGGGCCAGCTTGAAACGTTTGCCCGCATGGTCCATTCCAGCCTCGACTCGGGCGAAACGGCGTTCACCATCGCCAACGAGGCGCGGCGGTTGATCGAGTGCGATCGCGTGAGCGTTGCGATTCGCCGCGGACGCAAATGCGTGGTGCAAGCGATCAGCGGTCAAGACACCTTTGACAAACGCTCGAACACCGTGACGCTGCTCAATCGCTTGTCGACCGCCGTGGTGCGGACGGGCGAGCCCATGTGGTACACGGGGGACACCAGCGACATGCCGCCACAGGTCGAAGAGGCGGTGCAGGCGTATGTCGACGACTCGCACTCCAAGACCGTGGCGGTGCTGCCGCTCGCGCGAACGCCGGATGATGCCGACGAAGATCGGCAGGGGCGCGTCGAGCCCATCGGCGCCTTGATCGTCGAACAGATCGAGAACGCCCGTCCGCGCGACGGCATGCAGCAGCGGATCGACGTGGTCGCGCTGCACAGCGCCACGGCGCTTTCCAACGCGCTGGACCATAGCGATCTCTTCTTAATGCCGGTCTGGCGGGCGCTGGGCAAGGCCAAGTGGATCGTATCGGCGCGCACCTTGCCAAAAACAATGGCCATCGCGCTGGTCGTGGGCTGCCTGCTGGCGGCGGCGTTCCTCGTGCCTGCCGATTTTGAGCTGGAGGGTAAAGGTACGCTGCTGCCCGTAAATCGCCGCGACGTCTTTGCCGGCGAAGAAGGGACCGTAATCAAGCTGCCCGTCGAGCACGGCGCCACCGTCGAGCAAGACCAGGTGGTGGCCGAACTACGCAACTCGGCTCTGAGCGTGAACCTGAAAAAGGTGACTGGCGACATTCAAACCTCGGAACAGAAGGTCAAGTCGCTCAAGACGCTGCTCTTGACCGGCAACCTGACCCGTGAGCAAAAAACGCAGTTCGCGGGCGACTTGAGCGCCGAGGAAGAGAACCTGAAGAGCCTGCGCCAGCAGTTGGCGATTCTCGATGAGCAGATGGAAGAGCTCAAGGTGCACAGCCCGATCACCGGACAGGTAATCACTTGGGACTTGCGCAAACGCCTCGAAGGCCGGCATATCAATCGCGGCCAGGTGATGATGCAGGTGGCCGATCCCAGCGGCGAGTGGGAACTGGAAGTGCAGATGCCCGAGGACCGCATGGGGCACATCGCCAGCGCGCGGCGTCAGTTGGGCGACCCCTTGCAGGTGGCCTACATCCTGGCGACCGACCCCGACACCACGCGCCAAGGCACGGTGACCGAAGTCCACAAAAGCGCCGAGATCCGCGACGAGAATCAAAATACCGTATTGCTGCGGGTGGCGATCAACAAACACGAGTTGGAAGATCTGCGCCCCGGCGCCACGGTGACGGCGCGCGTGTATTGTGGGCGCCGCGCGATCGGCTATGTCTGGTTTCATGATCTGATCGATTGGGTCAACGCCAAGATCTTGTTCCGCCTTTAAGAGCTAGTGCTGCCGGAGGATCGTCATGTCAAAAACGTTGTTCGTTTCGCTCTCGGCGGCGTGCCTGTTGGCGGTGTTGGCGCACGGCCAGGATGCGGCGCAACCGGCGCCGGCCAGCACGGCCACGCTCAGCAACTGCCTGGTCACCGTGAAGGACGAGGCCAAGGTGCCGGCGCAAGAGGCGGGTCAATTGCTGGCGGTCATCGCCAAAGAAGGGGACGAAGTAAAGAAGGGGGCATTGCTGGCGCAGATCGACGATCGCCAGGCGCTGAGCGACAAGAAGCTGGCCGAGGTCGAAGCAGAAGCGGCAACCATCGAAGCCAGCAGCGACGCCGAGGAGCGCGTCGCCAAGATGTCGGTCGGCGTGACGAAGGCCGCCTACGATCAGATTTACGAGGCGAACAAGATGGTGGCTGGCGCCAAATCGCAGGCCGAACTCCGGATGAAGCAGTTCGAGTGGAAACGCGCTGAAGAGCAGGAGTACCAGGCCACCGTGAATCGCAAACTGGCCTATGCCAAGGCCAAGGGCGCGAGCGAAAAAGTCAGCGCCACGGACATCGCCATTCAGCGCCGCCAGATCACCGCGCCGGTCGATGGCCGAGTCGTGGAGATGATGGTCCACGAGGGAGAGTGGGTCAATCCCGGCGATCCGGTGCTGCACATCATCCGGCTCGATCGGCTGCGCGTGGTCGCCTTTGTCGACGCGCAACAATACACGGCCGCCGATCTGCACGCGCGGCCCGTGCAACTCCACGTGCAACTGGCGGGCGGACGCCCCGCCACATTCGAGGGGCGCATCACCTTCGTCAATCCGAGCATCGAGCCGGGCGCCAACAAGTTTCGCGTGTATGCCGAAGTGGTCAATCAGAAACAAGACAACGAGTGGGTATTGCAGCCCGGGCTCGAAGGAACGCTGGTGCTCGATCTGACGCAGCGACTCGAACAAGCCGAAGCAATGCTTGCGCCGCCACCCGCCACCGGACCAAAGCTCAGCACGGCCGAAGAGCCCCCCGCGCCGCCGCAGCCCAAACGACTCAGTCCGCGTGAGGAGCCGCCGGCCACGGCCGCCCCCGTGAAAGTCAGCACGCGCCAGGCCAATCCGGCTGCGCCGCGCGCCGTGCGACAAAAACGCTAATCGTCGACCACGCGACCACCGCCTGACTGGCGCTCGACAGGCCCAACGGGATCGACCCAGTGACACACCGCTAGATGGCCACGCTCGATGAATCCCTGGTGTCCAGTTCCGCGCGGCGGCTCAACCTGCGCCGCCGGCCCGATCTTGCCGCGCGCCTGCACCGCTATCAAGGGCGCAGCTACTGGGTGGTCAAGGAGCCAGTCGGGCTCAACTACTTTCGCTTTCAGGAGCAGGAGTTCGCCATCCTGCAAATGCTGGACGGCAGTCTGTCGCTCGATCAGATCAAGGAAGAATTTGAAAAGCAGTTCCCGCCCGAAAAGATCACAGTCGAGGAACTGCAACACTTCATCGGCACACTGCATCGCAGCGGCCTCTTGGTGGCCGACGTGGCGGGCCAGGGGCATCAGCTCAAAAAGCGCCGCGACGAGCGCCGCCGCAAAGAGCTCTTCGCCGCGCTGACCAACATCCTGTCGATTCGCTTCAAGGGAATCGATCCCGATCGCTTTCTGACGCGCACGCTGCCGCTGGTCCGCTGGATGTTCAGCCCGGTGGCGGTGACGCTCAGCCTCTTGTTGGGGCTGTCGGCGTTGGCGCCGGTGGCGGTGGAGTTCGACGTCTTTCGGGCCAAACTGCCGACGTTTCACGACTTCTTCACGCCGGCGAACGCCATCTGGCTGGGCGTCGCGCTGGCGGTGACCAAGGTGCTGCACGAATTTGGTCACGGCTATTCGTGCAAATACTTTGGCGGCGAGTGCCACGAACTCGGGGCGATGATCCTCGTCCTCACCCCATGTCTGTACTGCAATGTGTCCGACTCCTGGATGCTGCCCAACAAGTGGCATCGCGCCATCATCGGCGCGGCGGGGATGTACGTCGAGGTGATCATCGCCTCGATCTGCACCTTTGTCTGGTGGTTCACCGAGCCGGGGTTGCTGCACAACTTGGCGCTGAGCACCATGTTTGTGTGCTCAGTGAGCACGCTGCTCTTCAATGGCAACCCGCTCTTGCGCTACGACGGTTATTACATCCTGTCGGACATCGCCGAGATTCCCAATCTGCGGCAAAAGGCCAGCGACATTCTCAACCGCAAGCTGGGCGAGTGGTGCCTGGGCCTGGAGCCGCCCTACGATCCCTTTTTGCCGCAGCGCAATCAGTGGATGTTCGCGGTGTACAGCGTGGCCGCCGCCGTCTATCGCTGGGTGGTGGTGTTCTCGATCTTGTGGTTTCTCTACAAGATGTGGGAACCGTATCGCCTGGAAATCATCGGCCAAATGATCGCGCTGGCCTCGGTGTACGGACTGGTGGCGATGCCGCTCTGGAAGCTCGGCAAATTCTTCTATGTTCCTGGGAGGCTCGACAAAGTGAAGAAGCCTCGGTTCTACGGCTCGCTGGCGGTGGTGGGGCTGCTGCTGGCGGTGGTCTTGTTCTTGCCGTTGCCGTATCGCATCTACTGCCCGCTGGAGGTGCAGCCGTATCGCGCCGCGTCGGTGTATGTCGAAGTGCCGGGGCAGCTCGAAGAGCGCTGGGTGTCGCGCGGCGATCGCGTCGAGGCGGGCGCCCCCTTGGCGCGGCTCAAAAACAGCGAGGCACGGCTGACGGTCGCCACGCTTGTCGGACAGGAGCAGCAGTACCTGAAGCAGGCCGCGGCCCTGCGCGACCGCGCCATCGACGATCCCTCGGCGCTATTGCGCGAGAACGAAGTGCAAGAGAGCCTCAAGTCGGTGCGCAAGCAACTCATCGAAAAACGCGAAGAGGTGGAACGGCTCGAACTGGTGGCGCCGGTGGCCGGCACAATCCTGCCGCCGCCCGAAGTCGCCGAGCCCGCCGCCGACGCCGACGAACTGCCGAGTTGGTCGGGCACGCCGTTGGACCGCTCGAATCTGGGCTGCACGCTGGAAGTGGGAACCATGTTCTGCCAGATCGGCGACCCCGCGCGGATGCAGGCGGTGCTGGTGATCGACCAAGCCGACACTGGTTTCGTCAAACGGGGGCAGCGCGTGCAGATGGTGCTCGACGCGCGGCCGGGCGAGTTCTTGGACGGTCAGGTCGAGGAGATCGCGAACACCAAGTTGCGGCAAACGTCCAAAGGCATGTCGAACAAATTCGGCGGCGAGGTGGCCACCGAAACCAACGCCCAGGGAGAAGAGGAGCCAATCAGCCCCTCGTATCAGGTGCGCGTGCTGCTCAACGATCCCGATGCCCTCTTGTTCAATGGCCTTCGCGGTCGGGCGAAGATTTACGCCGGCCGGCAAACGCTGGGCCAGCAGGCGTGGCGCTACCTGGCTCAGACGTTCAACTTCAAGTTGTAGTCGTCAAGGTCGCGTAAATGCGGTTGTGCCTAGCGAGGCGTCGTCGGCCTCAGCGGGCGCCGGCGCCGATGGGAACTCGAGCGTGAAGACGCTCCCCGCGCCAAGCTGGCTCTCGACCCCAATGCGTCCGCCGTGCTCCTTGAGGATCTTGGCGCTAACCGGCAACCCCAGCCCGGTGCCGCGCCCCCCTTTGTGCGAAACGAAGAGCGCGAAGATCTTTTCGATGTCTTCGGCCGCGATCCCGGTGCCGTTGTCGCGAACGACGATCCGCGCCGTCTGCTCGGCGGGCGACCAACTTGTTTGCACCTCGACGCGCCCCGCCGGCGCGTCCTCTCTCTCGCCGTGGTCACAGGCGTCGATCGCGTTGGTCACCACGTTCAGGATCGCGCGGTGCAACCCCTCGCGGTCAAAGTGCAGCGTGGGCAGGTCGCTGCCCGGGCGGTAGACCAACTCAACGCCAAAATCGCCGGCGCGTCCCTGCATCAACTCAATCACGTCGCGGGTCACCTCATTCAGATCGGCGGGCCCCAGTTCGGGCTCGCGCTCCTTGCTGAAGGTGAGCATGTCCATCATCAGGGTCGAAATCTTGCCTTGATTGCGCTCGACGATGCCCCAACCTTTTTGGATCAGCGTTTCGTTATGGTCCGCCAGCCCAGTCTCAATGAGGTAACTGCCGCCGCGAATGCCTTGCAGCACGTTCTTGATGTGGTGCGACAGCATGGCGATGGTTTGGCCAATCGCGGCCAAGCGCTCGGCCTGCACCATGGCAGAGTAGTAGCGCGTGTCTTCCACCGCTAGCGCCGCCTGATGCGCGATGGCGATCATCAACTTGAGGTGATCGTCGCCAAACCGATTGGCGGGCCGGCCGCCGCTGCGCAGCGCCTGGTCGGGCGGGGTGGAGGTGTCGATGTAGATGATGCCCACCACGTCGTAGCGGCCCCGCATCGGCACGCAGATCGCTTCGCGAATCCCTAGTTGCACAATGCTCTGCGCCGGGTCCCAGCGGTTGTCCTCGCGGGCGTTGCTGGTGAGCACCCCTTCGCTATGCTCCAGCACATAGTCGAGTATCGTTTGGCTGATGGTCAGTTTGTCCTCGGCGCTGCCATTGTGGCGATCGCGGCGCACCTTCGGCGCCAGCTTCTCCGTGGCCGGGTCGATCAGCATGATGCAGCCGCGGTCGCACTCCACCCAGTCAAAGATGAGCTGCATGATGCGGCTGAGCAACTCGTCGATGTCCAGTGTATGGCTCACCGCCAGCGCGGTGCGGTACATAATCTGCAGGTTGCCACGCGCTCGTGCCAGCCAGGGGCTCTCGCCGGCGCGAGTGTCGAAAATCTGGCTCCCTTCTTCCTGTGTCATCGAGCGGACAATGCGCGAACTGTCCCCCGACTGGCGCCCTCCCACAATGTCGATGCTCCCGGCGGCGTCAAATGGCTCGTTGGTGGTGGCGGTAAAAAGCAGCAGCGACCCGCCGAGTTGAATCTGATCTCCCGTCTCCAGCCGATGCTGCTGCACGCGGTGGCCGTTGACGAAGGTGCCGTTGGAGCTCGACAGGTCGGCCAGCATCAGGCCGTCGGCGCTGCGGCGCAGTTCGGCGTGCCGGCGCGACACTTCGGTGTCGTGCAGTTGCACTCCGTTCGAGGCGTCGCGACCGATCGAAACGACCGCGTCTTCGAGCTCGAAGCGAAGCCCTTGATCGTTGCCGCGAATGACAAATAGGCTCGGCACGCGTCCACTCCCGCTTGCCGGGCGCGCGGCGCATTGACTCGCCAGTCGCTGTCGCTCGCCCCCGCGACCAAAACGCGGGCGGCAAGGCCGCTTTCGCCAGGAGCGTTTCGATTTTACGACCGCGGTGACGCGCTTGGTAGAGTCCAGGCAGCCGCCCTGGCCATTCCGGCAGCGCTCGGCAATATCGGCCAGCGGTAATTTCGGTAAACTTTACTTAGCTGCCGTGCTGGCGCGTAAGATCATAAGATCACCTGTTCGGCGGCGCGCAGAACTCATTTCGTTGCACCCTACGGGAATCTCAACAGTGACCCTGCACAAGATCACCTTGCGATCGATGCTTTCCCTCTCTGTACTGGTCGCGGCGATTCTGACGGCATCCGCTGTTTGCGCCGCGGAACGGCATGCCGCCGCCGAGGCGCGATTGTCCAGCGCCGTGCAATTGCTGGCCGCCGACGAGCTAGAGGGGCGCGGTGTGGGACTGGCCGGCCTCGATCGCGCTGCCGACTACATCGCTGCTCAGTTTCGCGAGATTGGCCTCAAGATCGATCTCTACAACGGCACGCCGTTCCAAAAGTTCGAGTTGAACGTCGGCGCCCGGCTGGGCGAGGTCAACCACTTGGCGCTAGTGGGCCCCGCAGGCCAACGCGTGAACCTGGACCTGCGCGACCAGTTCATCCCGCTCCCGCTCGGTGGTTCGGGCGAGTTCGATCTGCCGCTGGTCTTTGCCGGCTACGGCATCACCGCCAAGGACGAAGGCTACGACGACTATGCCGACCTCGATGTGCGCGGCAAGGCGGTGATCGTGTTGCGCCATGAGCCGCAGCAAGACGATCCCGACAGCGCTTTTGAGGGGAAGAAGACGTCGCAATTCGCTCCACTATCGCGCAAGATCTCCAACGCCTACGAGCATGGCGCCGCCGCGGTGCTGTTTTGCTCCACCGAGCACGGCGTGCTCAAGCAACTGGCCTCCGACCGCCGCAAGCAAAAAGAGGGGGAGGCGCCCAGCGAAGCCGAACAACTGGCGCGGGCCGATGCGCTGCTCAAATTCGATCGTGTTTCGGGAGAGGAGGATGGACGCGACTTCCCGGTGCTGCACCTGCAACGTGCGCCAATCGACGCCGCGCTCGAAGCGGCCCTCAAGACCAATCTGGCCACTCTGGAAAAACAGATTGATCACGACTTCAAGCCGCGCACGCAAGAGCTGGCCGGCTGGCGCGCGCAGGGGCAGGTGACCGTGGTGCGAGAAAAAGCGACCGTCAAGAATGTGCTCGGCGTGCTCGAAGGCGAAGGCCCGTTGGCCAACGAGACGATTGTGGTCGGCGCCCATTACGACCATCTGGGACGCGGCGGCGCCGGTTCATTAGCGCCCGGCAGCGACGATATCCACAACGGCGCCGACGACAACGCCTCGGGCGCCGCGGCGCTGATCGAAGTCGCGCGCCGCCTGGCCGAGCGCGAAGGCAAGTTGCCCCGCCGCGTGCTGTTTATCGCCTTCACCGGCGAAGAGCGCGGACTGCTCGGCAGCGCCTACTACGTCAAGCATCCATTGTTCCCGCTGGCCGACACCATCGCCATGCTCAATATGGACATGGTGGGCAGGCTTCGCGACGACAAGCTCATTGTCTACGGCACCGGCACTTCCGATGCGTTGGTCAAACTGCTCGACGCGACCAATGCGCAGTTTCAATTCAAACTCAGCAAACAACCCGCCGGCTTTGGCCCCAGCGACCAGACGTCGTTCTACGCCAAGCAGATTCCGGTGCTGCATTACTTCACCGGCATCCATTCCGATTATCATCGCCCCAGCGACGACACCGAGAAGCTGAACATCGAAGGGATGTCGCGCATCGCTGATATGGTGGTCGAAACTACCGTCCTGCTCGCCGAAGCCAAAGAACGACCCGACTACAAATCCACCGGCGCCGGACATGGACAACTCGGTGGCGGCGGTGGGGATGGCGATCGTCCCTATTTTGGCAGCATCCCCGAGTTCGGCGTGGCCGATCCGGGTTATGCCATCAGCGGCGTCACCAAGGGCAGTCCCGCGGAAAAGGGGGGATTGTTGGCCGGCGACATCATCATTCAAGTCGGCGATAGCAAGATCGGCAGCCTGGAAGACTTCGACAGCGCGCTGCGCAAGCACAAAGGGGGAGAAAAAGTGCCGGTGGTGGTCCGCCGCGCTGGCAAAGAGGTGACGCTCGAGGTCACGCTCGGAGAACCCAGATAAAGCCCTGCCAGACCGCGTCAACGCAACTTGTTGGCGGTGACTGGCTCCAAGAAGCAGCGGCGCAACTCTTCGATCACCGGATCGCCCTTCGCCAAATCGCGGGCGAAGTCGGTCAGCTCGTTGAGATTGAGGTTCCAAACTCGAGCCAGGTGGTCGTCGCCGCCGGTGACAAGCCAATGGTTGTCGGCGCTAATGGCGATTGCTTGCAGCGGGCCGTCGTGACCGTGCAGCACTATCGGACGCATCTCGTCTGATGGGGCGGAGAGGTCCCACAGCCGCGCCGTCTTGTCCAGGCTGGCTGTCGCCAGTCGCCGGCTATCGGGCGTGATGGCCACTGCCTGAATCGACGCCTCGTGCCCTACCAGCGTGAACGTCCGCAAGTTGGGGTCGGGCAAGGTCAGATCCCACAGCCGCGCCGTCTTGTCTTCGCCAGCGGTGACTAGCCAATGGCTGTCGGGGCTGACCGCCAAGGCGCGAATCCAACCGCGATGCCCATGCAGTTCGACCGCTGCCTCCGCCGGGTTGGGCGCCGTCAAATCCCAAACCCGCGCGACGCTGTCGAGACTGGCCGTAATCGCCCAGTGCAGATCGGGCGAAAATGTCACGGTCTGCACCGATTCGCCATGGCCAGTCAGCGCAATGCTGGTCAGCGAGGGATCGTCGGCGGTCAGATCCCACAGCCGCGCCGTTCGATCGGCGCTGCCGGTGAGCAGCATGCGACTGTCGGAGCTGATCGCCAATGAAAGGACCACCTGATCGTGTCCGGTCAGAAGGCGACCGTTGGCGGCGGGGTCATCCGAAGTCAAGTCCCAAAGATGCACTTCGTTGTCTTTGCGACCTAACCCGCCGCTGGCCGTGACCAGCCAACGGCTATCGGGGCTGATCGCCACCGCGGTGACACGGCCGTTATGCCCACGGAGGATCGTGGGAGTGGCGGTGGGATCCTTGCTCTTAAGGTTCCACACCCGCGCGGTTCCATCGTAGCTGCCAGTGACCAGCCAGCTATTGTCGTGGCTGATGCAGATCGAACTAATGCGCCCTTCGTGGCCTGTTAGCACCAAGGGGGCAGCGGCGGTGTATTTGGCCGACAGGTCCCACAGCCGAGCGGTATTGTCGTGGCTGCCCGTGACCAGCAATCGGCTATCGGCGCTGATGGCCACCGCCGAAATGCAATCGGTGTGCCCGCCCAAACCGTTGCTGTCGAGGGTCGAAAGCGCGTCGCGCAACGTCTGCTCGGCCTGGGCGGCCGGCGGTTGTCCGCCCACGAGAGCGACCGTCACGGCCTCGCTGGCCAACAGCGCGCTGCGTTTGGGCGACTCGGTCAAAAGCTCTTGCGACGATCTGGCCAGTCGATCGGCCAGCGCCAGTCGTACTCGCTGCTCCGCTTCGTCACGTTCGCCAATAGCCTGTTGCCGCGCTTGATCGGCCACCCGATTAGCGTCGCGCAGTTGACGCACCTCGGCGATGAGTTGGCCCACCACCAGGAACGAACCAATCGAAAGCCCCGTCAGCAGCACCAGGGAGACGGCCACCAGGCCGGTCACGCGCGAAAACCTCGCGCCGCGGCGCTGCGGACTGGGAGTAATCGCGGCCGCGGCGGTCACGGTGGCAACCACCGTCGCTGGCCCGATCCAATCATCGACGCGCGACGACTGCGCTTGCGCCTCGACGGTCGGCGAGCGTTTAGGTTCTAAATGTGCGGGAGAAATGGGGCGAGCTTCGCGGCCGAACACCAGATGACACGAGGGGCAAACCAGCGATTTGCCAGGCGCGTCGGCGTTGTGCTCGACGGCAGTCTGGCACAGCGGACACAAATTCCGCGGCGGCGCAACACTTTGGCGTTCGCGATGACTGTGTGAGTTCGCTGTATGCTTCATGGCCGTGGTCGACGTCGTGGTTGCCGTCTTCGCGGTGTTGAGTTGACTTAGCGCTGCGGACACGCCTGACCCGTCCGCCTCGACTGCCCCCGTACGGCCGGCCTACTCCTCAAGAGGGAATCGGCTAGTCTTGCATGGAAATCATTGAAAATTGGTCACGATCAAGAAACTCCACCAAGTTTGCCCTGTTTGAACTGCTGAGTTGGTCGATTGGCGCCAATGCGTTTCGTCGCCAGCGCGCTAGATCTGGCCATTTCCCATGGCGCGGACCATTCAACGAGCGATGCCACTAAGTTCCTCGCCATTTCAACGCCCGGCATGGCCGCCGAAAACGGCGTTGAATCGCCGTGCGGCGACAGTCAAACAGCGTTCGCCGCGACGGGTGGCTTCCTCAGCCGACTACGCCGCATGCGAGTTGGTCTTCATGTCGTTGAGGCTGCGCTTGAATTGCAGCGCCTCGAGCAACTCGACCAGCGTGAGCGTCTTGTTTTCCAGTTCCAGCGGAATCTCGCTGCTGGGATCGCACACGATGTCGACGGCGCCGTTGTCATCCATCAGCTCGTCGAACTCGCGCAGCAAACCGTCGCGAATCGCTTGCCGCACCAGATGTCCGCGAGTTGCGCACACCTCCCTGGCGCGGTCCCCCAGCTTGTCGCTGGCCCGCTTGGCCAGGCCCGACAAGTACTCGCTGGGGATTTCGATCAGTCGCGGCACATATACTTTGACTTGCATGGCGTCCCCCACGGACATTTCGAAAAGGGGTGATGGTCATGCCGGCGGCGGCGAAACGACAATCATCGCGCGTCGGCCGGCAAGCGGACCCTGCCCCCGCGCAGGCGCTGAAATTCAGCGCTGGGGCGCGGTTCGGCCCGTGCATAATCCTTGTATCGGCGACAGCCTGCGCCGATTTTGACGTTTTTCCGAGTTTTCTCGGTTCCGCCAATTGCCTACCCCCAAGTCAATGACCAAAACCATCTACCTCTGCGGCCGAACACTCATCTACCTCTGGGCCAGTCCCTGGTCGGCCGTGGGCCTAATCGTGGGCCTGGCTGGTCTGGCGACCGGTGGGGGCTGCCGCCGCCGAGGCCCCATCCTGGAGTTCTGGGGTGGCTGGGTAACAGGCGGACTGGCCAAAGTACCCGGTGTGGCCGGCGCGTCGGCCATGACGCTTGGGCATGTGGTGCTGGGATTGGATCAGGCAACCCTGGATGGGGCTCGCCAGCACGAACTGGTTCATGTACGCCAGTATGAGCGCTGGGGCCCCCTGTTCGTCCCCGCCTATCTCACGTGTTCGCTGGTGCTTTGGACGCAAGGCCGGGCGGGCTATTGGGATAACCCGTTCGAGTGCGAGGCATATCAGACAGCGACCGGGCCAGATTCTGGTCTCGTATGACAGGCTTACGCGCCCTTGAAAGAACGGGGGCGACCTCGCCGGGATGATGAAAATTCGCAAATTTTAGAATTTTCTCTTTACAAAGCTCCGTGAGGATTACTACCCTAGCTGAACGTGCCAAAAACCCGGGCAGAAAGGGTTTCTGCGCCAAGGTCGACAACATTTGGCTCGTGGTCGATTTCGACCCAGGAAGTAAAAGGAGTCGCTAGTGAGTTGGACAACTTGTTTCTGCCTTGCGTCAGTACGACGCAAGACACCGCTACTGGCAGGCGGTGTCGCTATTCTCTTGGCTGCGTTCACCGCAGTCCCAGTCTTCGCCGACGCTGATGGAAGCGTGGGGCAAGACTTTTTCAACCTCTCCGCGGGCACGGTCAACGAAGGTGATTCAATCACCGCCTCGGCCCAGTTCAATGTCAGCCCGGCCAGCGAGTCTGGCTTTGCCGGCACGACCACACGGACTTTCAATGGCAACACGTTGAACGTGTCTGCTCCCGGCAGCGTGCAAGGTGGTTCGTCTCCCAGCGCGGGGGGCGGTAGCGCCACGCAGGGCTTCACCACCGGTCCGCTCACCTACACTCAGAACGGCACCTATAACGTCTCCTACAATCAGAGCCTCTCGTGGCATTGGCAGGAGAACGCCTCGTACGGCACCGGCAATCCGAGTGGCGATTCGAGCGGTGCCGTCGCCGACTTGCGCACTCTGACCGTGCTCAACGTCGCTCCCACCGCAACCAGCTTGGTGCTCTCCAGCACGACCATCAACGAAGGTCAATCGATTGCGGCACAGGTGCTGGCGACTGATCCCGGCGCCGACACCGTCAACTTCTTTGTGAATGGCAACGGCGCCGGCCTCGACGGCAACACCACCCCTGGTTCGACTCGCGCGTCGAATCTCGTTGGCCTTGGCCCGTACTATCAAACCGGACCGACTCCGCAAGTCTATGCGGTGACTGGTCAGGCGCAGGATAGTGACGGCGCGCTTTCGAACTTGCTGACGCAAAGCCTGACCGTGCTCAATTTGCCGCCGGTAATCGCCAGCATCAACTTCAATTCGTTTGTGCAAGGCCCGAGCGGCGCCACTGTGTCGTTTATCGGCAGCGCCAGCGACCCCGGCTTGGACACCCTGTCTTTTGCTTGGGACCTGGACAACGACGGATTCTTCGACAACGACTCGAGTAATCCGACCTCCCCGCTGTACTACACCCCGGGTCACTACAAGGTGAACCTGCTGGTGTCGGACGGCGACGGCGGCACGGCGACACAGAGCTTCGAGTTCGACATCATCCCCGAGCCTGCTTCGGTGGTGATGCTTGGTCTCGGCTGCCTGCTAGCTGCAGCCATGTTCCGGCGTCGCAAGAACCGGAGCTAGCCACTAGCGTCTGGCTTGCCAGACAGACTCCTTGATTTCGACAGGGCCGCCCCTTGCCAGTAGGGGCGGCCCTTTTTCGTTGCCCATCAGGCAATATCGATCGGAAACGGCATCACTTCCTGTACCGTCCGCGCGCCCAACGCGATCATCAGCGCCCGGTCAAGTCCAAGCGCCACGCCGACCGACGGCGGCAGGCCGCCGCGCATCGCGGCCAGCAACCGGCTTTCGACCGGCAACGCCCCCTTTCCATCGCGCCGGCGCTGCTCGTTCGCGGCCTGACTGCGCCGCGCCAACTCGTCGGCGTCGAGCAGTTCGTGGTAGCCATTGGCAAGCTCTATCCCTTGCGCATACAACTCAAACCGCTCGGCGACGATCACGCCGTCTGCCTCAACGCGAGTTTGCGCTAGCGCCGCCTGGCTACCCGGATAGTCAAAGACGATCGTCGGCCCGCGTTCAGCGAGTTTCGGCTCGACCAGTTCGACCAACAGCCAATCGAGCCAGCCGTCACGATCCTCCGCGTCGAGACTGCCGGGTGGCGCACTGCCGCGCTGCCGAACCAAAGCGACAAAATCATCCAACGTGGCGCGCAGTGGGTCGATGCCTGCATGCGCGATGAACATCTCGCGGTAACTGATGCGCTCGGTGGCGCCGCCGCCGAGCAGTTCCCCGGCCAACTCCGCCAGTAGGTCCATGCCTTGGCGATAGCTCGCTCCCGGTTGGTACCATTCGAGCATGGTGAACTCGGGATTGTGCCGGCGTCCCTTCTCCCCACCACGAAACACGCGGCAAAGCTGATAGATCGGTCCCGAGCCAGCGGCCAAGAGCCGCTTCATGTGGAACTCGGGCGAAGTTTGCAGCCACAACTGGCGGCCGATGGCAGGCCGCCGAGGATCGTCGGGCACAGTCACCGCAAGGGGGTCGAGATGCCGATCCACCACCACGTCGGCCGACAACGCCGGCGTGTCGACTTCCAGAAAACCACGTGTGTCGAAAAACCGTCGCACGCGTGCGAACATTTCAGCGCGGGCGCGCAGCGCGGCCCAACTAGCGCTCGGTGCGAACATCACGGTTTCTGGAGCGTGAGCTTCGATGGCGTTCACCCCCAAGAAACGGGGCGGGTAAGCGCGTCACTCCTTGACGCGTTCCAGATACTCGCCGGTGCGGGTGTCGATCTTGATCGATTCGTCCTGCTCAACAAAGGCGGGCACAATAAACTCGGCGCCGGTCTCCACCTTCACCGGTTTCGAAAGGTTGGTGGCGGTGTTGCCGCGCACGGCCGGCTCGGCGTAGGTGACTTTGAGCACCACGTGATTGGGCGGTGTGATGGTGATCGGGTTGTTGTTGTAGAGCACCATGCGGCACTCCATCGACTCCTTGAGAAACTTCCAGGCGTCGTCCAACTGATCTTTGGTCAGCTCGTATTGCTCATACGTCTTGCTGTCCATAAAGACATATTTGTCGAGCTGCTGGTAAAGAAACTGCGCTTCGATCTCCTCGACATCGGCCGCCTCGATCGAGTCGCCGCTCTTGAGCGTGCGGTCGATGACCGTGCCGCGAATCAGATTACGGATGCGCAGCTTGTAAAGCGCCTGCCCTTTGCCCGGCTTCACAAAATTGCACTCGACAATCAAATAGGGGTCGCCATCCAGTTTGACTTTGAGGCCTTTTTTCAGATCGCTGGTGTTGTACGTCGGCACGATTCTATTCCTGCGAAAACTATGAAAATCGAAGGTTAAGAGCGGATGGCGTTAACAGGGCGCCCGCCGCTATGCTAGCCAAGTACGCTGGTCGCTTGGCGGTAAAGTGGCAAGGCGTGGGGCCAGTGTCCAGCCACTTGATGGGCGTGCGGGGCGATGGTGGGAAAATGGTGATTCTAGCTTCTCAAGGCCATCTTGTCCCAGGGCCACGTGCCCCCAGATTGTGGCAAATCGCGCTTCGCGACGCCATTCGCACCATCGACAGCCTGTGCGCCGAACTCGAACTCGATCCGGCCCTGCTCGGCTATGGCGCCGCCGCCGCACGGCGGTTTCCGCTGTTGGTTCCCCGTCCCTTTATTAACCGTATGCGCCGGGGAGACCCCCACGACCCTTTGCTGCGGCAAGTCCTGCCAGCCGCCGACGAAGATCGCCCGCAGCCCGATTTCCTGGCCGACCCGGTCGCCGACCAGGCCGCAGTCATCTCACCCGGTCTGTTGCATAAGTACGAGGGGCGCGCGCTGGTGGTCGCCACCGGTGCCTGCGCCATCCATTGCCGCTACTGCTTTCGGCAGAACTTCGACTACGCCGGCCTGCCGAGCGCCAGCGAGTTGCCAGACCGCGTCGCCGAGGCGGTCGCCGTAGATCCAGAGATCAGCGAGGTGATCCTCAGTGGCGGCGATCCGTTGACCCTCGCCGACGACCGGCTGGCCGATCTGGCCGAGCGGTTGGCCGAGTTGCCCCAGTTGCGGCGCCTGCGTGTCCATAGCCGCCTGCCGATCGTGTTGCCCCAGCGGGTTGAAGGTGAGCTGATCGCCTGGCTCACTGGCACGCGATTGACGCCCATCATGGTCGTGCATGCCAACCATCCGGCGGAGATCGATGCGGATGTCGCCGCCGCGCTAGCGCGGCTGATCGACGCCGGCGTGCCCGTGCTCAACCAGGCGGTGCTGCTGCGCGGCGTCAACGACGATGCCGGCGTGCTGGCCGAGCTTTGCGAGCGGCTGATCGATTTGCGCGTCATGCCGTACTACTTGCATCAGCTCGACCGTGTGGCTGGCGCCGCCCGATTCGAAGTGCCGCCAGACGAAGCGCGGGCCATCGTCCGGGCGTTGCGCGCGCGGCTGCCCGGCTATGCCGTGCCGCGCCTCGTGCAAGAGCTGCCCGGCGCGACGTCGAAGCTGCCACTCGCGTAAGTCTTGCCCGGGGAAAGCCATCATGCGTCGATCGATGTTGAGCAGGCTTCTGGGGTCGCGACGGCGCTCCGAGTTGGAAGAACTGCATACCCCCAGCGCCATCGCCGAACGGCTGTCCGCCGCCACCGAGCATAGCTACCTGCGCGACCTGGTCTATGGCGCCGTCGATGGCACCGTGACCACCTTCGCCGTTGTCTCCGGCGCCGCCGGCGCCAACCTTGCGGGCACGGTGGCCATCATCCTGGGCGCCGCCAACCTGTTGGCCGACGGCTTCAGCATGGCGGCCGGCAACTACCTGAGCACGCGCGCCGATCTGCACGTGCTGGAGCGCGCGCGGCGGATCGAAGAAATGCACATCGAGCATGTGCCCGAAGGGGAGCGCGAGGAGATCCGCCAGATCTTTCGCGCGAAGGGATTCGAAGGGCCGCTGTTGGAGCGCGTGGTCGATGTCATCACCGACGATCCGCGGCGCTGGGTCGACACCATGCTGACCGAAGAGATGGGCCTGCAACTCGAGCGCCCTTCGCCGGTGCGCGCGGCGCTCACCACGTTCGCCTCGTTCCTGGTGGCGGGCGCCGTGCCGCTGGCCCCGTTCGTGCTGATGACACCTTCGGAACAATCCACCTTTGTCGTTAGCTCGCTGTTGACCGGGCTGACGTTCTTCTTGATCGGCGCGTTCAAGGGGTTTGTGGTCAATCGACCGTGGCTCTTGTCAGGGCTGGAAACGCTGGGCGTGGGGGGCGCCGCGGCGGGCCTGTCGTACGTGGTGGGGTCGCTCTTGCGCGGGCTGGGCGGCGGTTGACGCGCGCCGAAACTCGCCAACCGGACTTGCGCCGGTCAGACGCTTGCGGATAAGATGCGCCAAGGCGCTGCGGCCCCAAGCTTCGTTTCCCTGCGCCGGCCGCGAGCGCGCAATTCGCCCCACCTCCTCACCAGCGATGGTCCCGCCATGCCAAATCCCGAATCCGCCCCCTTTGATTTCGATGTGCTGGTGATCGGCGCCGGCCCGGCCGGCCAGCGCGCGGCGATCGCCGCCGCCAAGCTCGAAAAACGCGTGGGCATTATCGATCGGCGCATGTGCATGGGCGGGGTCTGCGTCAACACCGGCACCATCCCCTCCAAGACGC